>CADBMS010000163.1 GCA_902795935.1 uncultured Methanobrevibacter sp. | reverse complement strand
TAAAAGAAAAAGATTATGACTTTTTAGTAAAAGCTAAATATCAAGGAAATGCTGATCCAAATGTTATGTTTGAAAAAAGGATTAAGAATATAATGATTTGGGTTGCTATTGTTTTATCAATTATATTATTTAATTTTTCTTGGATTAATTTAATTATAGGAATTATTATTATAATTTTTGCGTACAGAAATCAGTATTCAAAGTTAAAAGGCTGGTACAAGAAAAATTTAACATTAATTGATCAAAATTTGCCATATTATTTAAAAAGTATTGAAATTCTTGCTCAACATTATACAATACCTGTAGCTATTTCTAGATCAATTGAGACAGCTCCAGAAATGTTTAGAGAGGGATTACAAGAAATGATTCATAAAATTGATTCCGGTGATTCATCAATTCAACCATATTTAGATTTCGCTGAAAAATATCCTGTAGGTGATTCACTTAGAATGATGAGACTTTTATATAGATTAAGTATTGGTGCCCAAGAAAATAAACAAGAACAATTATCTGTTTTTTCAAAAAGTGTTTCATCTTTGCAAAATAAAGCTAGAGAACAAAAGTATGCTGCCAGACTAAATAAAATGGAGAAAAAAACAATGACTATGTTACTTGTAACAGGCGGCGGAACAATGTTAGTATTATTTTTTGCAATGATTATGATGATGATGAGTTGGGTATAATTAATTATATACATTTGTCTATTATATTGACTTTTTAAAAATAGTATGATATCATAAATTTGTCATTATAGAAAGGAGGATTTAGATGAAAGAGTCAAGTGGAGAATTAAGTATGACACTTATTGTTATTGTTGCGGCAGGAGTAGTTTTATCAATTTTTTTAGCATTTAGAAAACCTATAACAGATTTTATTGCAAGTAAGTGGTCTGAATTTGGTCAAACTAAATCTGATGGTAAAACAACTTGTACAACAGTAAATGGTAAAACGACTTGTACAACAAGATAATATTAATAAAAGTAAGGAGTTGAAAGTATGAGAGAAGCCATAGGTAGTTCAATATTATTTTATATTATATTAGGTTTTTTAGCTTTATTTATAGTTTTTATAGCATTAATAATGAACTATGCGGCTTGTTATCGTGCTAGTAACTATGTTCTAACTATGCTTGAAAGAAGCGAAGGTAATGTTCCAAGAGATGAGTTAGAAGCTGCATTAAGAGAGCGAAATTATTATAATTCTTTAACTGTATGTTGTTATGAATTTAAAAATGATGCTGATGAAAGACCAAATTCAATTTATAAAATTGAAACACAAGTAGATTTTGAGTTGCCTATGCTTGGAGTAAGTTTGCCTTTAAAAATAAGAAATGAGACAAAGACAATATATGGTGTTTCTTGCAATCCAGCATTTGTAAATTCAGAAGAATGTAGGTGATATATGAACATTATAGTAACTAATAAATATAGAGATTTAATCTATAATACTAATATTGAAATATTAAAGGAATTAAATGGTGTATTTAAAGTAAATCAGATTGCCAGTAGTTTTAATTCCATTTTTTATAAGAAAATTATAATTGATGCAACTGCATTACAAGATTTTCCTAAAGAAAGTGTATTAAAGGAGTTATCCAAAAGTTTTGATATGGATAAATTAATTTTATTCTTACCTCCAGATAATCCTCCACCTAAAAGATTTTTATCATTTTTAGTTAGTTTAAATATTTATAATTTTACTGATAATCCTAATGGGATGATTCAATTAATTCAAAGAAGTAATACTATTAATGATGTTAAAGATTATGTTGTACAACAAAATATAGAACAACAACCAGTTATAGAAGGAAAATCAGATGAAGATATATATTCTAATAATGGAAGAATTGTTATAGGTATATCTGATATAGAAAAGAATGTATATGGTTCTAAATTTATATATATGTTAAAAAATGAATTGGAATCCTTAGGGAAAAAAGTTTTATGTATTGAAATTGATAAAAAGAATTTTGTTTTTTATCGTTCAAATGACATGATTTCTATTTCTAGTAATAAAATTAATGAATGCCTAAATAATAACTTTGGATATGATGTTATATTAATCGATTCTAATAATCGATTAGAAGAAATATGTGATGATGTTTTATATTTATTAGATCCATCTATTTGGGAAATTAATAAATTGTTATTTTCAGATAGATTAATATTTCAAAAACTAAAAGGTAAAAAAATAATTTTTGCAAATAGTTTATTATCTGATCAAGATGTTGATCAATTTGCAAGAGAAGCAAATATTAGTGTTTATTATAATATTCCACCATTAAATGATCGAATTAATAATAAAGAATTAGATAAATTATTAATTAAACTTGGAATAATTTCAGAAACAAATGAAAAAAGTACAAAAAAAGGATTATTTGATTTTTTCAAATAGTTGTTTTTTTTTATAAAACATGTTATAATCTTCACATAGGTGATTTGTATGTGTAATGCTGATATGAAAATGATATTAAAAATAGTTATAGAAGTTTTAAATGTTATTCATTTCTTTGTTCCAATTGTTTTAATATTATTTTGTACAATTGATATTTTTAGAATTGTTATAACAAAAAAAGAAGATGAAATTAAGAAATTAAGAACAGGTATTTTTTGGAAAATATTATATGCAATTATTATATTTGTAGTACCTTATTTAGTTCCATTTATACTAGGAGCAGTTGATAAAATATTGCCGATGGATTATGATGATAGTTGGTATGAATGTTATAATTATGTCAAAAATAGTCAAGAAGACGAATAATTTTTAAAAATTACTTGATTTATTATAAAATATTTAGTATTATATAATTAGAAATAGGAGGAATGAATATGATTCAAATTTTAGATTGTCAAGGTGCAATGGGGACTGTTACTAATGCTGTAGATACTGTTTTAACTATTATACGTTGGGCAATACCTGTGGTATTAATAATCCTTGGATCAATTGATATGTTTAAAGCAATGGCTAGTAATGATGATAAAAAAGCTGGAGAAGCTAAAAGTACATTTATTAGAAGATTAATTTATGCAGTAGTAGCTTTTTTAATACCATTTCTTGTAAGTTTAGCATTTGACGTTGTTGGTGGAATTGTAACTGGTAATGAAGATATAGACAGAGTTAATAGTAACAATGGTAATTTCTTTGAATGCTGGGATAATATGAGAAATAGTTAGTAAAAAAGGAGGATACACAATATGATTCAAATTTTAAGTTGTTCACCAAGTATGGACACATTAATTGGGGCAGTTAAATTAGTTTTAAATATCATTCGTTGGGCAATACCTATAGTATTAATTATACTTGGCTCAGTTGATATGTTTAAAGCAATGGCTAGTAATGATGATAAAAAAGCTGGTGAAGCTAAAAGTACATTTATTAGAAGACTTATTTATGCAGTAGTAGCATTTTTAATTCCATTTATTGTAACTTTAGCATTTGATCTTGTTGCTAGTATTGTTACTAATGATGGTACAGATCTTCATAACGATAATTTAAAAAATGGTAC
>CADBMS010000162.1 GCA_902795935.1 uncultured Methanobrevibacter sp. | reverse complement strand
AAATCATATTTATTAAATGCTTATTCACATAACTAAGTATATAAAAATTATAAAAATTTAATTATGAAAAAATTTTTAAGTGGTGAAAATGGTATTAACTAACTCTGAATTAGAATACATAAAAAAAACAATAGGCAGAGAACCAAACGCACTAGAAGAAGGTATGCTAGACATTATGTTCTCAGAACATTGTTCATATAAAAGCAGCAGACCCATACTAAAACAATTCCCAAATGATAGTTCTAAAGTAATACTTGGGCCTGGAGATGATGCAGGAGTAGTGGAAATAACTGATGAACTAGCACTAGCTATAGGAATAGAAAGCCACAATCACCCCTCAGCAATAGAACCATATGGCGGGGCAGGAACAGGAATTGGAGGAATATTAAGAGACATAATATCCATGGGTGCAATGCCAATTGCATTACTAGATTCATTAAGATTCGGACCATTAGACGATCAAAAATCATGTTACTTATTTGAAAACGTAGTAAAAGGAATATCAGACTATGGTAACAGAGTAGGAATACCAACTGTTGGAGGAGAAGTAGAATTCGACAAATCATTCCAATACAACCCACTTGTAAATGTAATGTGTGCAGGTTTAGTAAACAAAAAAGACTTAAAAAGGGGAATAGCTCCAAATATTGGTGAGGTATTCTTTTTAATGGGAGGTTTAACTGGAAGAGATGGAATACATGGTGTAACTTTCGCATCAGAAGAACTAACAACATCATCTGAAATAGAAGACCGGCCAGCAGTACAAATAGGAGACCCATTCACCAAAAAAAGAGTACTAGAAGCATCATTAGAAATAATGGAACAAATAAACATATCTGGTGTTAAAGACCTTGGGGGTGGAGGAATCACATGTTGTACAAGTGAACTAGTGGACACATGTGAAAACGGAGCACATGTAGATATAAATAAAATACCTCTACGTGAAAAAGGAATGACTCCATATGAGATAATGCTATCAGAATCACAAGAAAGAATGATTTTCGTCATAAAACCTGAAGACGTAGAAACAGCAACAAAAATATGCGAAAAACATGAATTACCATCTGCAGTGATAGGAGAAGTAACAAACACTGTAAACATCACAGTAACAGACAATGAAAAAATACTATGTGACTTACCAACAAGACTATTAGCAGACCCTCCAACAATAGAAAGAGAAGCAAAAGAACCAATAAAAAATAGAGAAGTTCCAAATATCAGTAATGACTCTGCAGAAGACTCATTAATACAAATACTATCCTCACAAAACATGGCAAACAAACAATGGGTATATAGACAATATGATCATGAAGTACAAATAAGAACAATGGTAAAACCAGGAGATGATGCAGCAGTTTTAAAAATAGATGATAATACAGCAATAGCATTAACAACAGATTGTAATAGTCTACATACAGCTTTAGATCCTTATGATGGTGGTGCGGGATCTGTAGCAGAAGCAATAAGAAACGTAGTTTCCATGGGATGTGAACCAATATGCATAGTTGATTGTTTAAACTTTGGTAACCCTGAAAAACCAGAAGTCTTCTGGGAATTTACACAATGCGTAACTGGAATGTCTAAAATAGTCGAAACATTTGACATTGGAGTAATAAGTGGTAATGTAAGCTTCTATAATGAAAAAGAAGGTATAACAGTAAATTCATCACCAACAGTAGGAGTTGTGGGCCTAGCAAATATTGAAAACATAAGAACATTAGACTTCAAAAATGAAGGAGACTCAATACTAATAATAGGTGAAACTTTCGATGAAATGGGAGGCTCAGAATACTACAGAACAATCCACAATACAATTTCAGGATATGCACCAAAAATAAGAATGAATAATGAACTAGAATCAGCATACACAATACTAAATTTAATTGCAGATGATGAAAATAAAAACATTACTGCAATACATGATTGTTCTGCAGGGGGAATAGGAATAGCATTAGCAGAAATGTGTATAAAAAGTGAGTTAGGTGCTGATATAGATTTAAACCAAGTATCTGGAGATATTGATAATTATATTAAACTCTTCTCAGAAACACATGCAAGGTATATAATTACAATAAAGACTGAAAAACTCGATGAAATATTAGAAAAAATAGATGTTCCATGTGCAAAAATAGGGGAAGTTAAAGGTGAAACTTTAAAAATTAATGACTTAGTTAACATACCAATAACTAAATTAAAAGAAGCACATAATGGAACAATAGAAAAATTCATGGCATAAAACTTCAGCCATAGTAAAATTGGATTTTAATAAGGAGTATATTATCTTAAACAACCAATAGGAATTATTTTAACTCCATCTTTACGAGTATATGCTAATTCCCCACCTGTAATAATGGCTAAAAATTTAGGTTCAGGAATATTTATTTTTCCTTCTTCATTTTTTTGTTTAATTAAATTATTTAATTTTAATAAATTTTTTGCTCCTTTTTCCTCTTCTTTACTACCTAATTTAAATTCTAATAAAGCATAATCTCCATTATCTAAAATTAATATACAATCTACTTCTAAACCAGTAGTATCACTATAATAAAATATTTTTCCACCATATTTTGAAGAATAAATATTCAAATCACGGATGCAAAGATTTTCAAAAATAAAACCAAAAGTATTTAAATCATATAATAATTTTTCAGGAGATAAATCTAATGCTACAACAGCTATTGATGGATCTATAAATTCTTTTTTTGGTGTTTTTTTAATTGTTGTTGCAGATCTAATATTTGGAGACCATGCATTTACTTCATCAACAACAAATAATTGCTTTAAAACATTCATGTAATCATAATAAGTTGTATGACTTATTTCTCCATACTGCTCTTTAATATCATTTATAATCTTTTTATTATTAACTAATGTGGAAATATTTCGTGCATAAGACTTTAAAAGAGATTTAACTTTATATGGATTTCGTTTAACTCCATCAATATTTGTTGTATCAACTTCACAAAGTATATTAAAATAAGACTTAGCAATAAAAAGTTGTTGCTTTGAATTTTTTT
>CADBMS010000161.1 GCA_902795935.1 uncultured Methanobrevibacter sp. | reverse complement strand
TGGCAATGTGGGGATTGTGGAAAAATTACTGTTATAGGGTCCATGGAGGAACTTCGTGAAAAATCTGGTGATGATTCTATATCTGATGATCAGATACACAGACCACATGTTGATAATATTAAGTTGACTTGTAGTTGTGGTGGGGATATGATTCGTACGCCTGATGTTTTAGATGTGTGGATTGATTCTGGTGTTGCTGGTTGGGCATCTTTATATTATCCTAAAGAAGAAGAGAAGTTTAATCATTGGTATCCTTATGATTTTATCTGTGAAGGACATGACCAAACTCGTGGATGGTTCTATTCTCAATTGGGAACTGGTGTTATTGCAATGGATAAAGCACCATATAATAAGGTTTTAATGCATGGGTTTACTTTAGATGAGAATGGTCAAAAGATGAGTAAATCTTTAGGTAATGTTGTTAGTCCTGAAGAGGTCATTGATCAGTATGGTGCAGATATAATGAGATTTTACTTGTTATGGGCTTGTAAACCATGGGATGATTTGAAATTTGTTTGGGATGAACTTAAGAATGTAAATAAGATGTTTAATATTTTATGGAATGTTTATGTATTTTCTACAACATATATGGCTTTAGATAATTTTAATCCAGTTTATCTAACCGAAGATGATTACATTTTAAGAGTAGAGGATAAATGGATTTTATCTCGTATAAATTCTGTAGCTAAAGAAGTTACTGAAGGTTTAGATTCATTACATTTCTATAAATCTACTAGAAGTATTATGAATTTCATCCTTGAAGATTTAAGTAGATGGTATGTACGTCTGATTCGTGGCCGTACTTGGATTGAAAAGGATGATCCTGATAAATTAGGGGCATATCATACTCTATTCACAGTTCTTGAACAATTAATTATTTTAATGGCTCCAATAGCGCCTCATATTACAGAAGATATTTATCAAAATCTAGTTAGATCTATTCAAATTAAATATCCTGAAAGTATTCATGCATTAGATTGGAAATATAGTCCTGATTTAATTAACAGTGATTTGGAGGGGCAAATGGATATTGTTCGTGATATTTTAGAGGCTTCTGCTCATGCACGTGATATTGCACGTTATAAATTAAGGTGGCCAGTTTCTGAGATTATAGTTGTATCTGATAATAATGAAGTTATTGATGCAGTTTCTAGTTTAGAGAATGTTTTATTAGAACAAGCTAACACTAAAAAAATAATCACTCAAAAAGAATTTAAAGATTTAAAATACAATGCTTCTCCTAATCATAAGACTTTAGGCCCAAAATTACGTGGAGATGTACCATTAGTAGCTAAAAAATTAAGTGAAATGGATGGTACTATTATTAAACAAAATTTAGATAATGAGGGCAAATTTATAATAGAATTGGATGATAAATCTGTTGAATTAAACCCTGATGATATTGTATTTGAGAGTGAACTTCCAGATGATATTAGCAGTGCTGAATTTAAAGGAGGCAATGTATTTGTAAATACTCATCTAAGTCCTGAAATTTTATCTGAAGCCATGTCTCGTGAATTAATTAGGCGTATACAGGATATGCGTAAAGATATGGACTTGGAGGTTGAAGCTAACATTAAAGTATCAGTTAATAGTAGTGATGATTTCGAAAAATTAGTAACTAATCATATTGAAACCATTACTAATGAAGTTAGGGCTTCTGAATTAACATTCACTGATAATTTTGAGGGTTATTCTAAAGAATGGAAGATAGAAGATTATGAACTCAGTATTTCTATTACTGCTTCATAATTATCTTTATATCTTCTTATTTTTTTATTAAATCTTGTCTATGTTTATTTTATTTCTTCGTGGTATATTGTAGTATTCTTCATTAGGGTAGCCTAGCATCAATGATCCAGCCATATGTTCTGTTTCATTTATTTTTAAATATTCTCTAATTGGTGGGTATTCACTGCATATTTTTAAAAACCCTGCCCAACATGATCCTAGTTTATAACTTGGTACTAATAATTCTAGGTATGTTAGTGCTATTATTGCATTGGTATCGCTTGAAAGATTATTTTGTGTTTTTGCAACTATGATTGTTGGTGCTCCTCTTAATAATGGATTTTTTCCATTTTGGTATGATTTAATTATTCTTTCTATGTTTATTGTTTTTGTTAATGGTGTTTGATTTTCAAGATTTTCTTTTAGGTAGTCTATCATTAGTTGTTCTAGTTTGTCACTTTTTTCTTTACTGTTTATGAGGCTCCATTTAGTATCCTGCATATTAATTGCAGATGGGGCAAAACGTATAGTATCCATAATTTCTTCAAGTAAATTATCAGGTATTTCATTTTCTTTATACTTCCTTATTGAACGCCTACTCCTCATATAATTTGACATGTCCTCAGAAGAAATATCCAATGAAAAAACATAATCTTTATCCAAAAAACAATCTGAATTAACAGTAATTGCATTTTCCCTACAAACAGCCTGGCAATGACCACATAAAATACACACACTATCTAAAATCTGAATATGTCCATCAACGATAGAAATACGGCCATTGACACATGTATTTACACAATCACCACAAACAACACACTTCAAATTATCAACAACAACATCAAGATTCATAAAAATAGCCTCCTAATAAAACATCTTTTTCTAATTAAAAACTAATGAGATTATAAACATATAAAACATTATTTATTCACACAAGCAAAACAAATTATTAAACTCCTATA
>CADBMS010000160.1 GCA_902795935.1 uncultured Methanobrevibacter sp. | reverse complement strand
ATTTTATAGATTGCATAATTTATATCATCAACATTAATTTTTTTATCATCTTGCATGACTTTCACCATCACAAATATATTTTTATATATGAGTATAGTATAAAAATATATTGGAGATAAAGGAAATTTTATAATTTTTCAATATTAATTTAATTATTTAATTTTTTTATCTCTAAATATGATTTTAGAATGTCTCTTCAACGTGAATGTTGTGGAAATGGAGTATTGTGTATGATAAGAAGAAAATATTTCTTTTTTTTAGTATTTGTGTTATTTTTGTGTTGTGTGAGTACAGTTGGTGCAACAGAATGCAATAATACTATAGATATGATGTCTGATGTAGATTCTAATAAAGAATGTGTGTCAGTAAGAAATGATAAACAAATAAGTACTGTGGAATCAAAGTCTGCAGTAGTTAATAAAAATCTTGATAATTTAAGTTTAAATGAAAAAACAGTTATAAATGATAATGACTATGGAAATGTATGTGATGGAAAAAAGTATAAACTTTTATTTGAAGATGTAGATTTTCTTAATTTATATGATTCTTGTAATGATTCATTTGTAGTTCAAGATAATCAGGTAAACGATACATTTAATTCTGTATTATTTGATGATGATGTGCATGTTTTTGATGTATTGGGTGCTAGTAAAAAAACTGTAATAAAAACTAAAATTAAAACTAAAGATATTACTAAATATTATAATGATGGTAAATGTGTTAGTGCTTATTTAAAAAATGGTGATGGTAAATTATTAGCAGGTAAAAAAATAACTGTGAAATATGATGGTAAAACATACACACGTAAAACTGATTCTGATGGTTGTGTAAAATGGGATGTTCAAAAGGCTCCAGGTACTTATACAATTAAATTTTACTTTGAAGCTTCAGGATATCAAAGTTGTAGTGAAAGTGTTAAAGTAACTGTGAAACCTATGCCAACAGTATTGTCTGCAAATAATTTAGTTTTCACTTATGGTGAGGGTAATAATAAATTGAATGTTTATTTAAAAGATAATAAAGGTAAAGCTTTGGCAAATAAAGTTGTTGTTTTTAATTTTGATGGCAATAACTATAAAATTTCTACAAATGCTCAAGGTTTAGCTACTCTTACTATTGGTGCTTTACCAAAAACTTACAGTACTAGTATTTCATTTAGTGAAAATAATTATGTTTCATCATCAACAAAAGTTACTGTAACAGTTAATCCAATTCCCACTAGTTTAACTGTTGATAATTTAGTATGCAATTATAATGGCAATAATCAGATATCTGCTATTCTTAAATCTAATAATAATCCTTTATCTAATGAAAATGTTGTTTTAAATATTAATGGGCATAATTATAATGGTAAAACAGATTATAAAGGTCAAGTAAGTTTTTCATTTAATGAAGAACCCAATTTGTATAAAGCTACTTTTACATTTTCAAAAATAGGTTATGCATTATGCAGTAAACAAATACAAATATTGATTGAACCAATCCCTACTAGTTTAACTGTTGATGATTTAATATGTGAATATGGTAAAGATAATTATTTGCATGCTTACCTTAAATCTAATAATAATCCTTTATCCAATCAGGAAATATCTTTTTCAATAAATAATATTGTTTATAAAAGTAAAACTAATTCTCGTGGAGAAGTTTCTTATAAAATAAATTTGGAGCCTGGGGAATATGATTGTAAAGTTTCATATTCTGATAAATACTATAAAAGTGTAAGTAAAATTGTTAAATTAAAGGTACTATCTAAATTAAATAATTTTGAATATAGTGTAAGTATTCCAAATTATGTTAATTTAACTAATTATTGGCGTGTTGTTAATGATGGTTATCTTTCACCTAATTATATTGCAACTCCTGGTGCCGGTGGTAAAGTTAAGATGCCAGTTAATAGGGAGTATATTATTTTAACAAAAAAAGACTCTTATATTTATAGTTCAAGTAATTTAAAATCAAAAAATATTTTATTGGATATTGATGATTTGTCTAAGTTAGAAATATCCGGTAATTCGGAGTATACTAAATTTACTTTTTATAGTGTTTGTCCGATTGATGTTAATCAAATAAGTGCAGTATTTAGGCAAAAAGAATATAATTATATGTTATATCCAGATTATGAAGAATTATTAATTGTTATTAATCGTGATGTTAAAGTAAGTATTGGGTTTTCCAATCCGATTAGTTGGGATGAAACTGGTGTAAGATGGGCTTTTAGTGGTAATAATAATGGCCATATTAATGATGCAATGTGGTGTAGGTATGATGCATTTAATCATTATCAAGATTTGCGTTTTGCTGAAACTGGTGAACTTGTTGAGTATAGAAGTGATATGTTGAAAATTAATAATTTTCCTACTCGAGAAAAGATTACTACTCATTTTCAAATGAACGGTACTTCAATCATGAAAGATGAATGGGTAAGTTTTGGTAAGCATTATGATCAGATAAATTCATTTGAAGTTGTTCAATCTTATGCAGTTACTAATAAACCTATAACTAATCAAATATTGGATTATTGGATTGATTTAAATCAATGGTATCCTGTTGGTGCTATGAGAGCGGCTTATGGTACTTTTTTCACTGCATTAAATACTATTGCAATGTATGATCAGTATTTGATGAATATTTCTGATTTATATGATGTAACTCCTATAAGAGAGGGTTTTGCTGTTTCAATGTGTGGTGTGGAGTATGGTGGAACTGCTTATGTACATACTCCTGATCCTACATTGAAGTATAAATTATAT
>CADBMS010000159.1 GCA_902795935.1 uncultured Methanobrevibacter sp. | reverse complement strand
TATTATAATAAAACTAATAATACAACGTATTATAATAAAACTAATAATACAACGTATTATAATAAAACCAAATTTAATTATACTAATTCCTCTTCATATTGAAATTAATTATTTTTTTTAAAAAATAGTTGATTATATTATTATTTTGAATTTATTTTAAAATTATTGAGTCATCATATGATTATACTAAAAAAGAAAAATAAAATATTACATGTTTATCCAATAGGAAATCCTAAAGGAGCACTTAATAGTCGCCGTAAAGTAGAATTTGAGGGTTATATTAAGTTTAAAGAAACTTCTAATGGATTAAAAATATACAAATATATTATTAAAAAAGGAGATAAAGAAGAACTTCTACAACCATCAGATGCAATAAAACTTTTTAGAAGTCAAGCGATATTTTTAGCAGATAATGACTCTAAAATACAGGCATTTATTGAATCTCTTAATGTTAAATGTCGAAGAACAAATATTTGCCATCATTGTATATTAGATGGATATATAACAATTATTAATTCTAAATCTTCTTTTGATTATCATAATAAACGAATATGTAAATTATGTGCTAAAGAAGTTATTAAACGTGAATTAAAGTATAATGGTTTAAATAAGCATACTTTCAATAATTTTAATCGATTACTACTTAAAACTCATAGTTTAAATGAAGTTTTAAAAGTTATTAATCCAAGGTTTGATCCATTAAAAAATACTAATTTAACTATGTATGATACTATTAAGTCTTCTTCTACTAAAAATATACCTGCTTGTCATATAGATTCAATTAAAATTCCTAATTCATTTAAAAAGGTTTTAAAGAGCACTGGTAGTGAAAAATTATTACCTGTTCAGTTTTTGGCTTTAAAAAATAATTTATTAAAAAATGAAAGTTTATTAATTGTATCTGCAACTGCTAGTGGTAAAACACTTATAGGTGAATTAGCAGGAATTCCTAAAGCTATGAATGGTGAAAAATTTATTTTTTTAACACCTCTTGTTGCATTAGCTAATCAAAAATATAGGGATTTTAAAAAAAAATATTCTCAATTAGGTCTTAAAGTTGCTATTAAAGTAGGTATGGGTCGTATCAGTGCACGTGAAGAAATTAAATTACCTGAATTGAATATTATTGATGCAGATATTATTGTTGCAACATATGAAGGATTGGATTTTTTATTACGTTCTGGAAAATCTAAATTAATTAAGAATTTAGGCACAGTAGTTGTTGATGAAATTCATTCTTTAGATGACGATGATAGAGGACCTAGATTAAATGGTTTGATTAAACGTTTAAGAAATATTTTTCCAGAAATACAAATCATTGCTTTATCAGCAACAGTCCATAATCCTAAAACTATCTCTTCTGAATTTGGTTTAAAATTAGTTGAATATGATATAAGGCCAGTTCCATTACAAAGACACATTGTTTTTATGAGAAATGATGTTGAAAAAAAAGCATTAATGCTTCGTTTAGTTAAAAACGAATTTAATATCAAATCTAAAAAAGGGTTTAATGGTCAAACAATCATTTTTACAAATTCTAAACGTAAAACACATTTAATTGCTAATTATTTAATAAAAAATCGTATTAATGCTGCAGCATATCATGCTGGTTTGAGTTATGCAAAGAAAGAACGTATTGAGAAAGATTTTTCTAAGCAAAAATTATGGGTTGTTGTAACTACTGCTGCTTTAGCTGCAGGTGTTGATTTTCCAGCATCACAAGTTATATTTGAAACATTGACTATGGGTAATCAATGGATTAATGCTAATGAATTCTCGCAAATGTTAGGTCGTGCAGGTAGACCTAGTTATCATGATAGGGGTGTAGTTTATTTATTGCCCGAAATTGGTAAAACTTTTGATAATGAGTCTGAAGATTCTGTTGCATTAGAATTACTTGAAAGTGATGTTAATCCTATAAATATTCAATATTCTGAAGATGATTTTCTTGAACAAATTTTATCTGATATTTCCAGTAAATCCATAAATTCAACATTTGAGTTATATGAATTTTATAAAAATAAAAATATTCCAATTAATACAATAAATGCTTTGGGAACACTTGAATCTGGTGGTTATGTTAAAGAAAATTATGATGAATTATCAATCACTTCTTATGGTATGGCAGTTGCAATGTCATTTCTTAAACCATTTGAAGCAGAATCTATTAAAAATGAATTAAATAATAAAAACGAAAATCCATTAGATATAGTGTTAAAATTAGAACCATTTGAAAATGCTTATCTATCTAATAAATTACATAAAGAATTAAGCACTGTTTTAAAAACACATTTTTCAACAAGATTATTTGCAGATTCTACTTTAGATATAATAACAACTGGTGAACATATTGTTAAATTAAATGATAAATATCAAGATGCAATAATTAATTTACAAATAGATTTTTTATCATGTAACTGTAAAGATAGTCCCTTTTGTTATTGTATACAAAAAAATTTATCTAAATTTATAATTAAACAACGACTCAAAAAACAAGATCCTATAGATATCACGTATATGCTGTTAAAAAAATATCAAATACATGTATATCCTGGAGATATTTTCACATGGTTAGATTCAATTGTACGTATGTTAGATGCGATTAAAAGAATATCTCATGCTTTACACTATCGTAAAAAAGCTAATGAATCTAAAAAACTTATAAAATTAATAGAAAACGGTTAGTAAATATCTAATAATAAATGAATTTTAGTTTTTGTTGATTTATTATATTAATTTTTGTTTAACTAGATAAAATTTACTAGTAATTTATCAAGTATTGTAAACCAAATTAAATAAATTATAGTTACTAACCAAACTTTTATTATAGATGATTAGTGTATTATAAATATGTCTGGAAAATCTAAAATTAATGTTTTTAATAAATGACAAAAACTGCTTTGGATGAAGAAATTAGTGCTTATGTGGCTTATTATAGATATTATCAAAGGTTAATTGCAGTTAAAATAGTTAGTGAAGAAAATACTTGATGATGCTGCGAATATATTGGGAAAATCTTATCAAACAGTTCATAGGTGGATAAAAACTTGTGAATCTGAAGGGTTAGAATGTTTAAAAACATCTTTTGGCGGTGGAAGACCATCAAAATTAACTTATAATCAACTAAAAGAATTAGACAAAATTATTGAAAAAACACCCAATATGTCAATGAAAGATGTACACACCATTGTTAATGAAAAATTCAATGTAAATTACAGTTTAAAACAAATTGGAAAAATTGTACGAAAATTAGGTTACAATTATAGCAAAGCATATCCCAAATTTTCAAAAACACCTGAAAATACAGAAGAACAGTTAAAAAAACTTAAAAGAACACAACATAATATTAAACGACATTATAGTTTTATTTGATAAATCATCATTTCAAAATGAACTCCATACTCAAAAATCATTATATAAAAGAGGAATTAAACATATACAAACTGTAAATCCATATAAATTCAAAATAAATGCTGCAGATCATTAGCAATTAATGGAAATTCAACTATCACAATTACAAATTCATCAACAGCTCCCGAAATAGCAATAGCTCTTCTAGAATTAAGGTGTGCAAATACAAAAAATAAAAATTCTATAAACTTATTAAATAACATAATTAATAACGTTGATTCAAAGGATAATGAAATAAATGAACTTTTAATGGAAAATAATGAAAATAACAATGTTTTCACAGAAAAATTATATGGTCATTTACGAAATTAATTTTATAGATTATTTATAAATAACTATAAAAAAAGTTTTGTAAGCAAATATATAGTTTTTTACTAAATGTTTATCACTGATGATTGATAAAATATTAAGTATGTCAATAAAAAATAAAATTGATGAGGATGC
>CADBMS010000158.1 GCA_902795935.1 uncultured Methanobrevibacter sp. | reverse complement strand
TCCAGGGGCTAATTGAGCCAACATTGGTTTAACTGGTTTACCTGGAACTAAAGATAAACGATTAAGGCCTTCTTTGCCCTTATTTTTAGCAACTTCAGCAACTAATCCCAAATCATTAGTTAACATATGCGCCCTATCTAAAACGTCTTTATTTACATTAAAAGCTAAAGAAATAGCATCACGAATTGTTCCCTCAGCAACACCAACCCTAAGCTCTTCTAAAATAGTTCTACTAATGTATTTAGCTTCTTTTGGAGAAGCTGAAGACAATAATTCTTCAACAATATTTAATTTTCTTGATTGTGCCCTATTGCCCGAAATACTTGATATTTTTCTAAGATTATTATAAACTTTTTCAACAGTCAATGGTTGTGTAAAAAATGTTGTTTGAGTTCTATTTTTAAATAAAACCTCACTTGCAGCTCCAATATCTCCCTGATCACGTAATTGATTCTCAACATCATCCAAAGTAACACCAACAACAGAAGCTATAGCTTTAGCTAATAATTGAGTGCCTACACCCAATTCCTCAGGACACCATACAGGAAATACTCTTCCTAATGACATAATAATTACAGTATTTAATAATTCTGATGAAACTTCTGAAAAAAAATCTGCTAAAATCTGTGTTTTTTCTAAACGTTTAGTGGTAGATTCTAGTTTATCATATACTTCAGCTAAACTTTCATATTTTAATTTTTGAGACATTGGTTCAACCCACTAAAAAAAAATAATTAAAAATTATCCTTTGTTAATCTTAAAGCACAATATTCTCCACACATAGAACACATATCATCATCCATTTCACAAACATCACGTCTCATCCTTGGTTTTTCAGAATCAAATGCTAAATCAAATTGTTTTTCCCAATCAAATTTACGCCTAGCAATAGACATTTCTTTTTCCTTAGACCATGCCGAACTAATACCATTAGCAACATCTGCAGCTTGAGCAGCTATACGAGATGCAATAACACCCTCTTTAACATCTTCTAACTCAGGAATTGCAAGATGCTCTGCAGGAGTAACATAACATAAGAAATTTGCACCAGAATAAGCTGCAACTGTTCCCCCAATTGCAGATGTTATATGATCATATCCTGGAGCTAAATCAGTTACTATAGGACCTAAAACATAAAATGGTGCATAATCACATATTGTTTTTTGTAGTTTCATATTTGCAGCAATTTGGTCTAATGGAACATGGCCTGGTCCTTCAACCATACATTGAACATCAGCAGCTCTTGCCTCTTTAACAAGTTCTCCCAATGTAATTAATTCTTGTATTTGGGGAATATCTGTTGCATCTGACAAACAACCAGGTCTTAGACCATCACCTAAACTTAATGTTACATCATATTCATATGCTAATTCTAATAAATAATCATAATTTTTATAAAATGGGTTCTCTTTATCATTGTGTTTAATCCATGCAGATAAGAATGCTCCACCCCTACTCACTACACCCATTATTCTATTGGAGTTAATTAATTTATCTACAGTATTTTTTGTTATTCCACAATGAACTGTCATAAAATCTACGCCCTCTTTGGCTTGATTTTCAATTATTTTGAACATATCCTCTTCAGTTATGTCAATAACAGTTTTATTTTTATTTTTAGCATTAACAGCGGCCTCATATATTGGAACTGTTCCTATAGGAACATCTATATTTTTAAGTATTTCTTTACGAATTTTATTTAAATTATCACCAGTACTTAAATCCATAATGGCATGTGCCCCATATTTAACAGCAGTTAATGCCTTTTCTAGTTCATAATCTAAATCTTCTATTTCTGATGATGAACCAATATTCGCATTTATTTTTGTAGTTAATCCTTCACCAATAGCACAAGGTTTAATACTTCTATTAACATTTTTAGGTATGACTATGCGCCCTTTAGCAACTCCCGATAAAATTTTTTGAATATCAATATTTTCTATTCTAGAAGTTTCTTCCATTTCAGGAGTTATATTACCTTTTTTTGCTTCTTCTATTTGAGTCATATTTTAACCTCTTAAATGTCGAAAAAATAATAAAATTATTTATATAATTATGTTTAATTGTTCTTTTTTAAAAAGACAATATATTATATAATTTATATTTAATTAATAATAATTATAGTCATTTACGAAATTAATTTTATAGATTATTTATAAATAACTATAAAAAAAGTTTTGTAAGCAACTATATTTAAAAAAAAATAATTGTAATAAGTATTAAAACTTAAATCCACATTATGTCTTATTGTAAATTATATTTAATATTTATTAAATTAATGGAATTGGACTTTTAGCATCAGGTTTATCTTTTAATCCACCAATTTTATCTATTCTTTTTTGAATGAATTGTTTTCCTTTTTCAGATGCAGCATATATTGGTATTGATTGGCCTGCAGAAAGTTTTGATTGTTTTTCTCCAAGTAAACGAACTTCTTTGGATGCACAAGCAGTTATAACATCAGCATATTTGAAATAGATTTCCGCATCTTCTTTAGAAGCTAATGTTGTATGAACTACAAAGATATAAATTTCAGTTTCAGGATATTCTTTTTTTAATTGATTTATTTCTTTAACATCTGAAGATAAAGTTACAGTTACTGCTATCTTTTTGAATCCTTGATTTATTGCTTTTTTTAAACCTTTAACCTGATTTATTTCAGCAGTTTCAGGGTTTAATACATTTTCTTTTCCAATTTCATC
>CADBMS010000157.1 GCA_902795935.1 uncultured Methanobrevibacter sp. | reverse complement strand
TGAAACAATCTTTAAAAACAATTTCAACAAATTTGTAGGAAGAAAATCACTCTATGAAAATTGGATCACAAATATGGTATAAACTTTCATGAAAACACTATACTTGTTAAAAATGTAGATTTTACTAATATATACCAAAATAAAAAAAACAGGATTTTCTATAAATCTATTTTTTAAAAAAATTATAATAGAAGATTAATTATTGGTTTATTTTAAAATAAAAATGGAGAAAACTCATATTAGAATTTTCTATATATTATTAATTCTATTTAATAATAATCTTATATTTGTAATTGTTTCCTGAAAATGTGTTTGTTCCTGTTTTAGTGAATGTTGGTTGATTTATAACTGATTTCATAGATCCTTCAAGTATTTGTGATTTATATTCCTCTGGTAATGATGGGTGAACAGTTATTGTAATAGTTTTTTCAGAATCACCTACCATTGTCATTTCTGTAATTCTTGTTGCTTGGAAAGTTGGATTTGAGGCAGTAATATTATATAAAATTGTAGTGGCGCCTTCACGAGCAGCACTACTAGCAGCATCTTGTTCAGCTAATGGTGTTGCAGTACTTGCAATTATCATTATAACAACTACCATAATTCCAAGAATCAAAACTAACTCTACTGAAATTTGACCTCTAATATCATTAATAGCCATTAATTATTTTCCTCCTGTATTATTAGATACGATTTTCCTATAATTATTAATATGATGATGTAATATATATAAATATTATTAAAAACATGAATAATATTTTTATACAGTAAAATAAGTATATAAATATTTATTCAAGAAATTAAATGAATGTCTAATTAATTTAGTACAAATTAATTAATAATATTTAAATTAGGAGGAATAAACATATTGAAATTATTTAGTCGAGATTCAAGAGGCTTAGCATTTTCAATGGATATGTTAATTGCATTGATACCTATAACTATTATTATAGGTATGGCTGCTGTGTCTATGGATGATATGTCTTATAGATCACAAAGTGTTATGCAATTTAGTTCATTGGATAGAGTTGCTGCTGATTCTGCAGATGCACTTGTTGAATCATCAGGAACGCCTGTTGATTGGGAAAATAAAGGTACGGCTAAAATTCCAGGTTTAGCAAGATTCGATTACAGTAAGAATAGTACTGAAGAAAATGTATTATCATTTTCAAAGATATCTGCTTTTAAAGAATCTGATTTAGAGAATCTACTTGGTTCTAATTATGGAGCATACTTAGTCTTAACAGATTCTGATTCAAAAGTTATAAAATCAGTAGGTACTTTAAATAATAGTGCATCAAATATTGTTAGAGTTGAAAGATTAGTTCTAACCTCAAAATTAGAACATGTTACTTCATTAGAAGGTGCAATTAGAAATGCCAATTCACCAAGAACATATACAACACAATTTTCAACCAGTGCTACAAGTAGTGCATATACTAATTATTGGATTATAGTTGAAAATAATGGTTATACTAATTCAACAATATATGTAAATAATGAACCTCTTCTTAATAGTTCTGAAATTGCAGGAAAAACTTTAATAACAAAACAAATTAATGAAACTTTCCTTAAACAAGGAACTGATTTTGAAGAGAATATTGTAAGAATTGTAACAGGTAATGGTACTGGTTCTATGAATGTATTCGTTGTTGGTGCTCCTAAGAATGTGCCTCAAAGTGAAATAAACTTAGAAAATGCAAAAGTAAAAGATGCTAAATTTGAATTGTTCGTTTGGGCAAGGTGATTATTAATGGATAATAAAGGTTATATTTTTTCAACTGATGCTGTTTTAGCATTAGTGGTTTTTTTTGTTATAGCAGGATCCCTTTTAACATATTACACATTACCTTCATATTTAGGTGCAGATCATCAACATTTAGAAGCTGAAGCTGATGATGCTTTAGCTACATTAAATAGTGATGGTACTTTAACTGCAGCTATGCTTAAAATTAATTCGGGTGATGATGCACAAAAAGCGGAAGGAATCAAATTATTAAAAGATAAATTAAATCTAATTTTACCTTCAGATACTGCATATGATTTAAAAATTAATGAAGTTTCAGAAGGAATTTCTGATGATAAAGGAATTCTTGTTTCAAATAATAAAGCTTCAAGATACATTGTTCTTTCTTCACCAGCAGAAGGTTGGTTAGGACGTGCATGGTTCAAACTTGAAGAAGTAGACTTTGTTGAACAAAAAATTAACATTACTCAAACTCTTTGGAATTTCCACAATTATTTGGGTAATTTCCTTCCATGGAGTCAGAGTTATAAATTTAATAGTAGTACTTATTGGGGTATAACTAAGTATGGTGGTAATAAAGTAAATATTGGGTTCAGTGTTCCTCCTGATGCTAAGTTAGAAAATGCTTATTTCCTTATGGGGTGTAGATCAGGTATCCCTATGGGAAAGTTTTCTAGTAATTACAATGAGGCCTATTATGGTATAACTCATAATTTTACGGGTTTAAATCAATCTTGGGCTGCTGATGTTACTTTTAATAATATTAACACTTATAAGGTGCCTAATTCTACTAAGCCGAATTCAGCATTTAAACAAATTTTAGTAACAGCAGATGAAAAACAGTATCCAACTTACAATGCTAAAGTTAATATAAGTATTAATGATTTACGTAATGGATTGAATAATTTTTATGTTAAATTTAGTGATACTGATCCAAAGCTTAAATCATGGTATAATGGTGCTAGTGGAAATTATAATTACTATTCTGCATACTCCTATCCTAATACTTACGCATATTATTTTGCTAATTATTATAATATGCCTTGGTTTGCTATATTAGCAGATTATGAAACTTCAATTTTAATTCCTGAGGGTATTAACACTGATAAAATAATGTTTGGAAATTGTGCTGGTGCTGCTTTGCCTGCTAAGGCAAGTAATGGTGACACTCTTAATTATTATATTACCTATGATTTAGATACTGGAGTATCTGTTAAACATACTCCTACACGTGCTGTTAACTTTAAAAACTATATTGGTAAGGATTCTACTCTTGCTAATGGAATACCATTTGTATTGGATAAAGGTGATGCAGGTAATGGTTATGCTATTGATGATCCAGGTTCTGCTGTTGCAGTAGTACAAGAAATTGATTTAACA
Source organism: uncultured Methanobrevibacter sp. (assembly GCA_902795935.1). Classification (GTDB taxonomy): domain Archaea; phylum Methanobacteriota; class Methanobacteria; order Methanobacteriales; family Methanobacteriaceae; genus CADBMS01. Next base: position 5,305 of record CADBMS010000157.1, on the reverse strand, counting down.
ACCAAAAATCCTAAAATAACTGATGATAATGTTAAGATAATGGATGCATACACTGTTATTAATGCATATGGTGCAACTGATGAAATTTTAGTAGAAGTTAACAATGGTGATGGTTGGAAGACTATTTTCTTCTCACCTTTAAAACAGAAGGATGTTAGTTACACTAATCTTAATGATGGTTACGGTAATACTCCAGGAACATTGGAAATTAAACCTTATTTAAAATCTGGTGTTGTTAACAAAGTAAGAGTTACTGTATGGGATGATGTTGCAAGTACTGATTATGATTTTGTGGGTATTGTGGATTCATATTCTGTTGTATCTTATACCAAAATGCCGATTAAATGGGAAAATTTTGCATTTGATAATTATCAATCAAATGTTGTTGGTAACAAATCTAATTCATATTCTCAAACAAAAAGTTTTGTTGTTGGAACTAATCCTGATTGTGAAAAAGTATTATTCTTCTTTGGTTTAGGTGCAGATACTACACATGTAAAGTTAGAGGCAATATCTGGTTCAAATACTGAAGTTTTATATGACTCTGATACTATTCCATTTGCATTGGATATTGGTGCACTTGATGCAAGTAATAAACAATTATTTACAATTCCAAGGGGTGGTGAAAATTATACTGCAAAACCAGGTACTTATCAAATTAAATTAACAGCATATGTTAAAGAGGCTTGGAAATCTGGTGATAAATGGAGTGGTAATAGTAACCAGTATCCTGAAAACGCTAGTGCTGCTGTTGAAGTTTATTCTGGTTCTAGGATAGCTGTTGTTTATCCTAAATTTTTAGCTAATGAATGGTCATCTGCTTATGCTTCTACTCCGGGAGCTGCTAAAGCTAAAGCTATTGAAAGTTTAATTCAAAGTTTACAAACTTCTGGTTTTAGTGTTGATTCTAGTCAAATTCAAACTGAAGCATTGTATACTGGTGATATGCCTAATACAATTCCAATAAGGTTAGATTTATGGAGGTCTTAAAAGTGTTATTTGATGAAAAAGGTTATGCTTTTACTCCATTAACCTTATTATTATTTATTCCAATAGTAATATTGGCGATATCATATGGAAATATTGTTTCAGAAGCAAATATGTTAGCTAATATAGCTACTGGAGGCGATGTTACATACGCTGTATCTAAAGATGTTATTCATAATATTGAATTAGCATCTAAAGATGCTGGAAGAAATGCTGCATATTTAGCTACACGTCATGTTATTGATAACTATACAAATCGTAGTGCTGGTAGTTCATTTTTTGGAGCAGGTAAGAGTAAATTATTTGTTAGAGAAAAAATTGTTGAAGGAATGAATAATCATCTTATTAATTCAACAGGTAAAATGGCTGAGGGTACTGGAAGAACTGTTTATATAAATGATAAAATTTTAGATGTCAATTCTACTCACACTATAAAAGAATCCGATGTTAGTATTGTTCAAAGGGATCCTTATGGATTTTATGTTATTGTAAAAGAAGGAATTCCAGTTAAAGTTGTTCAAGAGGGTCAAATGTATGTAGGTAAAACTCCTGAAATTGAAACTTATGTTTCTATTGAAGGATTAGAAGACCCATATGTTTGGATTGGAACTAAAACTAGAAAAACTAGTAATGTTATTAATGCATATCCATATTATTCTAATGCATCTGGTGAAAGTTACTTCTTTGATAATGAAGTTGATGGAACTAATTTACATCTAAATAACTTATGGTATTGTTTAAATGGAACTGATAATCCTGGTGAAATTACACCAAGACCTTATTATGTTCCAGATACTAGAGGGTTATCTTTCTTTGAAAGATTAGAAAATGGAAGTAATGTAGATCCTCCATCATCTAAGTTAAGTTCTTTTATTTTAGGTAATCCATTGCAAGAAGATTATCAAAATAAGCCAACATCTTCTGTTGATTGGGAATACATTAATAAAGTTCCAGGTGAAGCTATAAGTATTGATGGAAATGAACTTAGAGATCCTGAAGGAACTATATTTTATTTATCTAAAAGTTCACTTACTAAATTCAAGTTACAAACAGATTATAGTTCTTAAATGAGGTAGTTGTATGTTTAATGATGAAAAAGGAATGGCCACTGTTGATTTGATTTTTGCAACACTCATTGCAATTATAATTTTTGGAATTTTTATTGCAAGTGTTGATTCATCACTTGATAAAACAAATATGAGTGACTTTGGTCATATGAGACTTGTAGGTGAAAAAGTAGTTTCCGCAATTAATACTGCATATACTAATGGTAATGGGTATTCAGTTAATGTAACTATAACTAATATTGAAAATGCACCCTATACTATTAACGTTAATTCTAATGGTCTTGTCACAGTTAAATATGGTACTAATAGTGTTACTTTAGAATCTATTCCTAAATCTAATATAGAAACTAAAACATTAAATAGTGGTAATACTTATATTGTGAATAATACTAATGGAAATATAAAAATTTCACCTTAATCTTTTTTTTATTTTTTTTATTTTTTTAATATTATTTTTATAAAGGAGAATTTAAATTATGGATTTAGATTTATCAAATTTATCTTGGGAACAAAAAGCATTAATTGGTATTGGTGCGATTGTTCTAATAATTTTAATTTATGCCTATGTTCCATGGGGTGGTTTTACTACTGAGGTTGATAATACTACTGTACCTATAAATGTACAAACAAATACTAAACCTGCATATGTCCCTGTAAATAATCCAGTGGCTAATGATAGTTCTGATAGTTCTGATAGTTCTAATAGTGATATATCTGATAGTTCTAATACTGATTCTACTAATGTTGCTACTGAGAATAATACTAATACTTCTACTAATCCAATAACTAGTCTTCAAGCTAAAGAAATTGCTGCTCAAGAGGGTTTAACTCCAGGTAGTCCAAGTTCTAGTACTTTCAAAGTAGATAATGAAAATGTTCAAGTATGGAAGGTCCCATTATCTGAGAATAATGTTGTTGTAAAAGAAGTTTATATTGATAAAAATACTGGTAATATTGTTTCTACTAATGAGAAGAAAACTATAAGTAAAAATAATTCAATGAGTTCTGAAAATAAAACTGGAATTTTTTAGAGGAGTTTTTTGAATATGAATATATTTTTTACACTTTTAATGATAGGTTTATTTTTATTATTAATAGCGTTTGTATTTTCAATTTCACTTTTAACCCCTCTTGTAGGTAAAAATAATATATTTGTTGTTGTAATAATAGGTTTTATTGTAGGTATTGTTGGTGGGGCTTTTTTTATAAGTCCTGTTTATGATGATATACCTGATATGGCTAGAGATGTTTTGTATTCATTTGGAACTAATGAAGAAGTTATTCATTGTAATGTGTCAACAAGAGTAAATGTATCTAGTTTTATGGATAATATTAGTAAAGTTGATGGTGTTAAAGAGATTTATACTAGAGGTATAGTTGTTAAAACAGATCCATTTGATGATAATCGTGCTAAAATAATTAAAGATCGTTTACCTTATATTGATGGTAATATAACTTCTTGGAAAGTTGATAAAAAAGGAGAAATAATTCTTGAAACTAAAAGAGATTATGATCCTCAAGAAGCTATTAATGTTTTAGGTGAGTGGTTAATGTATACTGGTGAAATTAATTTAAAATATAGTATTTTTCAGGTGCATATGACTGTACTTAGTAGTGATATTACTAATGTAACTAATGCTCTTTCTGAAAATGAAGTTGTTATTACTAGTATTGATGGTCCTGTGGAGGATACTGTTTCTACTATTGAAAAGACATTACCTGATAATAGCAATATTATTTTAGTATGTGGATTTATTGGTGTGCTTGTTGGTGTTATTGGATTTTTCATTGATAAGATACTATTTTTATTTAAACGTTTTAGGCGTAAAATTAAAAGTAATATTAAAAAGAAATAATCTTTACTTATCTATTTTTCATTTTTTTAAATATTATTTTTCATAAAGTGATTTTTTGAGTGTTAGTTATGGATGTGGCTGTTTTATTTTCTGGCGGTAAAGATAGTACAATGGCTGTTTATAAAGCGTTGAATGATGGTCATAATGTTAAGTATTTAGTTTCTATGATTTCTAAAAATCAAGAGTCCTATATGTTTCATGTACCTAATATTAATCTTACAGAGTTATTAGCTAAATCTATGAATATACCATTAAAATCAGTTGTTACAAATGGTGTTAAAGAGAAAGAACTTCTTGATTTAGAGAATATACTATTAAATTTAAAAAATGAAGGTATTGAGGCCATTTATTCTGGAGCTATTTTTTCTGAATATCAAAAATCACGTATTGATAAAATTTGTAATAAATTAGGTTTGATTTCTATTTTGCCATTATGGCATATGGATCAGTATGATTATATGTTAGAATTGTTAGATTCCGGATTTGAATTTATTTTGGTTCGTGTTGCTGCTGAAGGTTTAGATGAATCATGGCTAGGTAAAATTATTGATTATAATTCATTAGAAGAGTTGAAAAATATTAATAAAAAATTTGGTGTTAATATTGCATTTGAGGGTGGTGAAGCAGAAACTTTAGTTCTTAATTGCCCTATTTTTAAAAAAAAACTAAATATTCTTTCTTTCAAAAAAGAATGGTATGTTGATAATGGTGTTTATAATATTTATGATGCTGTTTTAGTGGATAAATAATATTTTTTCATAGGTTAATGGTTTTATGATATTAACCATTCAATAAATTTTTCTTTATTTTCTGTTTTTATATTAACAATTATATCGCCTAAAATTGATGATTCTTCAGTAATATTAATTATATTCATATATGCTGCTTGTTTATTAAGTTTTAAATTTAAATTTATATTTTTTTCAAGTAGTGTTCTAGTTGTATCAATTATTTTTTGTTCTTTTACTTTTGTTTTTAGATTGTTTAATATTTTTTCAGAATCATGTATTTCAAGTGTATTATTATTTGAGATTATTTTGGAATTAGGAAATATATTTTGCATTGCTTTTTTAACTTTTTCTTCATCTTCAGTGGAATTAATAATGCTTGAAATAATGACTTCACATTTAATAGCCATACTTATTTTCTCCTATTTTTATGATGAGTATGTTCCATTATATAGTTCAATACATTTTTTATTTCATTTTTATATTTCCAAATAGGCCCTTCATTAACAATAATATAATCTGATAATGCAATAACATTACCAATACCAAATTTTAATTCACGATTATCTCTTTTTTTAAATTCTCTAAAATTAGCAGAATCATCAGATCGATTTCTCAGTTTAACACGTTTAAAACGAGTTTTTGGACTACTAAATACTGAAATAAT
>CADBMS010000156.1 GCA_902795935.1 uncultured Methanobrevibacter sp. | reverse complement strand
TTAACTTTTGCACTAGCAACTGGTGTAGGTAAAACAAGATTGATGGGTGCATTTATTACATATTTATACACAAATTATGGAATTAAAAATTTTTTTGTTGTTGCACCAAGTACAACAATTTATGAAAAATTAAAAGCAGATTTAGGATATCCTGAAAGTAGTAAATATGTATTTAAAGGGTTAGGTTGTTTCAAGAATCCACCTAAATTGGTTACAGATGATGATTATCAAAATAGAAATATTTCTTTATTTGAATCAGATGTTTCAATTTATGTTTACAATATAAGTAAATTTGATAAAGACAACACCAAGATGAAAGCATATAACGAATTTTTAGGAATGTCATTCTATGATAAATTATCTGAAATGAAAGATTTAGTAGTAATAATGGATGAATCACATCATTATAGAGCAGATAAAGGGATGGAATCTATAAATGAATTAAAACCAATATTAGGCCTTGAATTAACAGCAACACCGTTAGTAAATGATGGTAATAAACAAATTCCATTTAAAAATGTAGTATATGAATATCCACTTTCTGAAGCAATAAAAGATGGATATACAAGAGTTCCTTTTGCGGTTACAAGAACAGATTTTAATTGTTATAAATTTGGTGATGAAGAATTAGATAAATTAATGTTAAATGATGGTATAACATGTCATAAAATGATAAAAGAAAAACTAAGATATTATTCACGTTCTACTAATAAAAAATTAGTTAAACCATTTATGCTTGTGGTGTGTAAAGATACTGAACATGCAAAGAAAATAGAAAATTACATTAAGTCAGACGATTTTGAGAACGGATTTTATAAATACAAAACAATTACAATAAATTCAAAGCAAAAAGGTGCTGAATCAGAATTCAATACAAAACAATTACTGCAAGTTGAGTTGGCTGATAATCCTGTTGAGATAGTAATACATGTTAATATGTTAAAAGAAGGCTGGGATGTAAATAATCTATATACGATTGTTCCTTTACGAACAGCAACATCAAAAATTTTAAGAGAGCAAATGGTAGGAAGAGGGTTAAGATTACCATTTGGCGAAAGAACTGGAAATAAGGAAATTGATGCCGTAATGCTTACAGCACATGATAAATTTAATGAAATAATAGAAGAAGCACAAAAAGGTAATTCAATTTTTAATGCAGGAAATGTTATTAAAGTTGAAGAAGTTGAAAACGAAAAAGAAATGTTTACACAATTGTCTCTTGAGTATCCAACAGTTGATGAATTGAATGATTTATTAGTCGTTAAGGAAGATACAGTAAAATATGGTCTTTCTAATAAAATTAATGAGCTTTTAGCTAAAAATGTAGAAAATTATATCTATAATAATAATGATTGTGCATTAACTGAAGAAGCCAAAATTCAAATAAAAGATTCGATTGAAGAAGAAATAAAAAATAACGTTGATCTTGGCGAAATTTACGAGGCAAATAAAAATCCAATTGAACATTGGATTAAAGAAAATGTCGAAAAGACTCATGAACAAATGATAGAAAAATTCATTTTAATACCCAAAATTAAGGTTGAACGTGAAGATGGAGAATATTTTTTTGAGGACTTTGATTTAGATTTATCGAAGTTTAATCAAAAACCAACAGACAATGAAATTTTAATAAGAAATTTAATTGATTCTTCAGATCAGGAAATATTAGACGGAGGATATATTAATTTTGATGCTGTAAATCCAAATAAAACTATAGTTGAGGAACTTAGAAAAAAGTCTGAAATAGATTATGAATCTAATAATGAATTATTATTTAAGTTGATTAATTCACTAACGAGTTTTTTCTCTGATAAATATGGAATAGAAGCAATGAAGAACATAGTAATGATGTATAAAATAGAAATATCAAATGAAATATATTCTCAAATGTTAAAGCATTTTGTTAGAAATGAAGGCTTAATTAAAGAGGAAGTATTTACTGATAGAAAAACAAATATTCCATCTAATTATAATTATTCGATTATTAAAAACATTTTTGATAAATATGATTCAGAGCGAGATGGTAAGATTACTTCAGTGCTATTTGATGGAATAAAAGTAGGAGTTTTTTCAACCGCAAAATTTGATAGTATGCCTGAATTGATATTGGCTAGGTTACTTGAAAGAGAAACTGATTATATAAAAACATGGCTAAGACCAAGCCCTAATGAATTCAATATTACCTATAATAATGGCAAACGATACGAACCAGATTTTGTCGTAGAAACAAAGTCAAATGTTTTTCTTATTGAAGTAAAAGCAGATAAAGATTTAGAAGATTCAGACGTAATTGCGAAAAAGGAAAGAGCTATCTCATATTGTAAGTTGGTTTCAAAATGGGCTGGAAATAATGGATTGAAAAAATGGGATTATGTTTTAATTCCTTCTAGCAAAATATCTGAAAACTCTACTTTTAAACATTTATGTGAGCAATTTATATGTAAATAAGAAAGTCTAAGAAATTAGGCTTTTTTAGTGGTATAATATATAATTAATAAATGAGGTGATTACATGAAAGAATCAAGAATTATTATATTTATTTCAATCGCTATGCTGATAGCACTAATTCCTTTATTATACGTTTTGCAATTGTGTGGAATAAGTAGCGAATTAAGTATAAATATAATTACCAATTTGGGAT
>CADBMS010000155.1 GCA_902795935.1 uncultured Methanobrevibacter sp. | reverse complement strand
CAGTAGAAGCCTAAAACTATCAAATAAGGAAACAAAACTCAAAAACACAATCTACAACATATACCAAACAACACATAAATAAAAAAATAGGATTTCTACAAAGCTATTAATTTACTAAATGTATTAAAACAATTCATTTAAAATGATATTGTGTTTTTGGATATTTGTTAATTAATATAATGTTGTGTATTTTTCAATATAATTAGCATAATTTTTATCAAAAATCCTTAAAATGGTCATATTATTTGGTGACGAAGATGCAAATGTTTCGACAATATTTCTTAGAGTGCCATTTTTAATATTTTCACGAACTAATCGAACCATTAAATCTAATGTTTGTTTATTATAATCAATTAAATCTTTTTTAGTTAAATCATAAATGGGATACTTTTTTAAAGAATATGTTTTGTTAGGGGTTATAATTAAATTTAATTCAGCAAAAAATTCACATATTTTATCTGAAAAGAAATCAATTCCCATATATGATAATAGAGGTATTTGTTCTGCTGTTGCAAATGGGAAACATAAACTTATGTTCGGTTCAACAGATTCACGTATTTTATAGATAATTTCACATAAATCTTTAGGTTTATGCAATAATTCATCTGCATTAGCAATTATTAAATGTTTATATCCTAATTTTACTAATTCTTGTGCACATTCTATTCTTAAGTCAAAGTATTTGGATCCTTGAATTACTGCAAATACATTAGTAATATCATTATTTTTTTTATATTCTTTTGATTCATTTATTGTTTCAGTTACAGACCATATTGCTAATTCTTTTGCTACATTTAATGGCATAAGTCTATTGGGTGATATTGTCATTGTTTCATTGTTTAGTAATGTTGGTGTTATTATTTTTTTTAGTTGTCCTAATCTTGCTGGGCCATCATGTAATTTTATTTCAAGATTATCATTTTTTGCCATATTAGTCTCTCTTTATATTCTGTTAATTAATTATTTTATTTCTAATTACTTAGCAATTGATTTTATATAAATTAAATATTTTGAATTTTTATATTCAAATTATATTTCTTTTTTCAAATCTATAAACCACTAGCTAATATTTTATTACTATTTTTCTTTTTGTTTATTATTTAATAATGTTAAAAAATGTTCAAAATTTTGTTTGTCTTGATTTTTGAGAATATGTAAAACAACACCACATAAAAATGTAAGAAATGCGATAACAACAACTCCTATAATAATAATCAATGTGGGGATTTTATCAACATAACCTGTTTTTATAAAATTAAATAGTATTGGTAAAAAATAAAATAGTGAAATCAGTAACAATATATTACTACATATTGAAAAAAACAATAATGGTTTATTAGCACAGAATAAAAAAAATATTAATTTAATAACTTTAAATCCATCAGAATAAGTATTAAGTTTAGATTCACTACCTTCGACACGATCTTTGTAATTAATAGGAATTTCTTCTATTTTAAAATTATAATTTAATGCAAAAATAGTCATTTCAGTTTCAATTTCAAATTCTTTAGAAATAACTGGATATGATTTAACGAATTGATAATTAAAACCACGCATACCTGTCATAATATCAGAAAGATTACTATTGAAAATACTATTAATAATTTTACGAACTAAAAGGTTACCTGTATTATGGAATAATCTTTTATTTTCTTCAAAGTATGTTGAAGATAATCTGTCTCCAACAACCATATCTGCTTTATGACTTAAAATTAATTCTTCAATTTCATTAGCAGCTTCTGCAGGATATGTGCCATCACCATCAACCATAATATAACAATCTGCTTCAATTTCTTGAAACATAGTGCGAATAACATTGCCTTTACCTTGTTTGTATTCGTATCTAACAATGGCTCCAGCTTCACGAGCTATTTTATCAGTACCATCTGTAGAATTATTATCATACACATAAATGTCTGCATGAGGTAATTCTTTTTTAAAATCTTCTATAACTTTTTTAATAGAAATTGCTTCATTATAACAGGGAATTAATACTGCTGTTTTCAATAGTATCACACTTATTAATATATAATTATATTTTAATTTCATTAAATATATATATAAATTAATAAGTTCTTATAAAAAAATTAGAATAATGCCATTATAAGCTATATCTATAATAAATTTATTTCAAGAAAGAACAGATAATTATAACATAGTTTTTTTTAGATATTTATTTGTTTTAACTGGTATTCATATTTCATAAAATTTTATATTAATATATGCTCATTATTTAGATTATGCATATTGTATTACTCATTTAAAATAATTATTATTGGTGTTACTAATTATTTATTTTTCAAGTAATTTTATTAGAACTTGATTGTATCACCTTAAAGATTACATGTTCAAATTTTTTAGTAATCTTTATATACTAACATCAAAGACAAATAAAATAAGAGAAAGGAAGGGTTTAGTTAATAAACCCAAGATTCAAATAAAGGTGTGAAAAAGAAATGTCAATGTTAAATCGCCTTAAAAATATCTTGGATGGAAATAAAGAGAAGAAATCGGATGTTAATTCATATATGGATGAAGAAAATTCTGAGAAATTCTCTGATGAACCTTCAACTCAACTTTCTGATGAAATATCTGAATCTAAAACAAAAACTCCCAAAGAACAAACTAAAACGCAAGTTATAAGTGATGAAACAAAGTCAAAGACATATGGTTCAAAAATAGTTAGAAAAGAGGTTAAATATTCTGAAACTAACCTTGAAAATGAAGTTTCTGAAGAAATTAATGTTTCTACTAATGAAACTAAAAATAAAACTATTGAAGATGAAATTTCTGAACCTTTAGAAGAATCTGAAGAAGTTGAAGAAGAAATCGAAGATACGCTAACTGAAACTGAAGAAGAATCTGAAGAAGAATCAAAACCTAAATCAGGTGATAAAATGAGTTTATTAAAACAAAATGAAGTAATGAAATCTGATGCAAAAGACAAAGAGTTTTCAGAATTACTCAAAGTCACTGGATCAGAAAGTTTAGAATATTGTTTCCAATGTGGAACTTGTACTGGATCATGTCCTTCTGGAAGGAGAACTCCATACAAAATTAGACAAATTGTAAGAAAAGCTAACATAGGATTAAAAGAAGAATTATTAGCAAGTGATGAACTTTGGATGTGTACTACTTGTTATTCCTGCCAAGAAAGATGTCCAAGGGGTCTTAAAATTGTAGAAATTGTTAAAGCAATAAGAAACGAAGCAGCAAAAGCAGGATTTATGGCGCCTGCACATAAAGCAACTGGTAAATTTGTAATCAACTTTGGCCATGGTGTGCCAATTAATGATGCAACCAAAGAATTAAGGAAAAAAGTTGGACTCGATGAAATACCACCAACAACCCATAAATACCCAGAAGCATTAGACGAAATTCAAAAAATAGTAAAAGCTACTGGATTCGATGCATTAATTGGATTCAACTGGGAAAAAGGGGATTTAGAATAAATAACTAGAGGAGGATTATAACATGGAAATTGCATACTTCTTAGGATGTATTATGAATAATAGATACCCTGGTATTGAAAAAGCAACAAGAATCCTATTTGATAAAGTAGATATTGACCTTAAAGACATGGAAGGAGCTTCATGCTGTCCAGCACCAGGTGTATTTGGATCATTTGATAAAGACACATGGGCAGCAATAGCTGCAAGAAACTTAACTATTGCAGAAGATATGGATGCAGACATAATGACTGAATGTAATGGATGTTTTGGATCATTATTT
>CADBMS010000154.1 GCA_902795935.1 uncultured Methanobrevibacter sp. | reverse complement strand
GTTAATTTAGTTTATTAAAAAAATTAGCTTTAAAGTATTAAAAAAAGTTAAAAAAAAATAAGTTTGAACCATATATATGCTTCAGTACTGTTTATTCAGTTAATAATTCTATTAAAATTTATCTTTTAAGTTAGTTATGTTTTGCGCTAAGTCTTCACTATCGCTAGTTACACTAGAACCAACACTGTCAGTATAATCGCTATAGAATCCTATAGCTATAATTGCAATAACAATAACTCCTCCAAAAAGTAAGACCATTTCAGCAGCTGTTTGACCACCATTATCTTCTAAAAATGTTTTCAAATTTATCACCATCTTTACTATTTATTTATATAATTTCCTTTTTTAAGAGTTAAATATTAATTAACTCTCTATTTTAATGTAAACATTTAGAATGATACTAATACTCCTCCAAATGTACTAATTACCCAGTATACTGCATAACCGGCAATAGCTAATGGAAATCCATATTTAATGCCTTTTTTAGGACTTCCATACATAATTATTCCCATAAGTATTCCTGCCTCGAATGAATGAATAATAACATATCCACTTGCAGCAACTGCTGATGATTCTGCCATAGGGTTAACTGATCCTGCTGATTCCATAAATCCATTATAGATACCAGTCATACCTAGAGCAAATGGTGCAGCAATAATTGCAGCAATTATTAAAAACATAACTGACATAAGAACACTAGATTTACGTTCTCTTTGAAGTGCTAATGTAGCTCTTAGATCCTCAGATATAGTTTCAATAACATCAGAAAGACTACCTCCTGCTTTACGACCTTGTAAAATCATACGAAATGTACGATCTAAATTTTTAGAACCTAAACGTTCACTCATAGCTAGCAGTGCTTCATCAAAACTTCTACCCACTTTAATTTCAATAACTGCTCTTTTAAGTTCTTCAATTAAAGGACCATCTCCTTGTTTAGATATATCTTCCATAGATGCTTCTAAACCCATACCTGCACGTAAAAGAGATGCAAGTTGCCTTAAAAAATCAGGAGTTTCTTTTTCAATACGATCAACTCTCTTATCACTCATAAGGAATAAAAACCCGCCTACACCAGCAAATGGTATAATGAAACAAATAATTGCTATTAATATCGGATAGTAGTCCATTGAATTAGCAATAACAAATCCGACTAAAGCTAAAATAATTCCCACTAGTAATAACATAGTCACTAAATCTGCTGTTCTAAGGTATAAACCTCCACGAATAAGAATTTCTTGTAATTTTATTTGAAGACCAGTTGGTATTAGTGAATCCACAATATTTGACACTGGTGTAATAAACTTAGGAACTTTCATTTTAACATCACCTATTATTTTAAGTCACCATTACTTTTATTTTATTATAATAATTTCTAAGTTATAATGTTATTATTTATTCTATGATATAATATTTAAATTATTACTATATTCTAGAATTGACACTTTCAAAAACTTCACTGGTTTTTAGAAATTGTGTTATATTCGTCCCAATACTTTATTTTTAGGTTGAATCGTTTTAGAATTCCTTTTTTTGTTTTGTAGGCTTTGTAGAAATTCTATTTTTTTAAAATGATTACTTAATCAAAATTAAATTTTTCTGGTAATTTGGTTAAAACTTTAGCTCTATTTTTCTTAACTAAAATCATATCTTCAATACGAACACCAAATTCATTTTCAAGATAAATTCCAGGTTCAATAGTTATTACCATATTCTTTTTTAAAACGCCTTTGTGTTCAAAATAAATATTTGGTTTTTCATGAATTTCTAAACCAACTCCATGACCTGTTGTATGGATAAAATTATTTCCATAACCATATTCAGAAATAACATCTCTAACAATTCTATCAACTTCAGCAATAGGAATTCCTTCTTTAATATTATTTATACCAACATTTTTAGCTTCAATAACAATGTCTCTAATTTCGTTTTCTTTTTCAGATTCAACTCGTGTACGTGTCATATCTGAACAATAATTGTTAAATTTAGCACCCCAATCAACTAACATAACATCGTTACTTATAATAGTTTCGTTTGGAATTGCATGGGGTAAACTACTATTTGCTCCTGATGCGACAATTGTATCAAAAGCTTCTTTCCAAGAACCTTTTTTATGCATATTATAATTTATTTGAGCCATAACTTCTAATTCACTACAATTCAAATAATCTAAATCTTTAACTGCAGATTCTGCTATACATATAGAATTAACAATATTTGATACTTCATCATCTTGTTTAATTATTCTTAATTTATCTATAAAATCAGTTATATTTATTTTCCAACTTCCATTTAGTTTTTTACATATTCCTATAGGAATACTTTCTTCTAAATGAATTTCATCATACCCATTTTTATTTAAAATATTTTTAACTTGATTATATCCATTGAAAATTTCTACGGGTATATTGGATGTTTTTTCAGCTTCAACTTTATCCATTTTAGAAACTAGTAATATTGGATCTTCTTTAAGGATAACTAAACCAAAACTGCTGGGGTAAAATCCAGTTATATACTTAATATTTTCATTTTTTAAAAAAATGCTAACTTTAATATTATTTTCATGCATTTTGTTTAATAAAAAATTTATATTCATTATTTTATCATCCTTATTACTTTTACTTAAATACTTTACATTATTTTTAATTTAAAACATTAATTATGTCCTCAGTATATTATAAGAATTATAACTTAATAATTAAATTATAATAATTATTTATTAAGTATTGTAATATGTATCCTAATACAGATGATTTAATAATGGTTCACCAAATTTTTGGTAATGGGTTATGTTTAATTGCTTCAAAATATGATCATGTTTTAAAAGCAAAAAAAGTATTTTTTGGAGGGTCTGAATTTTTGTTGAAAATTCTGTCTAATTTTCTGTATTTTTGTTTCTTTTATTGTTAAATCGGTTGTGTTTGTAAAAATACATTTTATTATTTTTATTTATTAAAAATGGCTTAGTAATATCGTTAAATTTAAGTATTATATGTCACATATATTTATTTAGTTATATAAATGAATCTCAGATTAAATTTAGATATTAAAGACCCAAATTACATTTTGTTGGAATAAATATTTAAAATTATGGGTTCTAGAAAAACCAAAGGATATTATCTTCATATGGTTTTACAAACTTAAATAATCAAATATTGCGTTTAAAATCATATTTATTAGTATGTTCTTTGGTTTAGATACAAAATTTATTCTAAAAGAATTTGAAACTAAAAAACGGCTTC
>CADBMS010000153.1 GCA_902795935.1 uncultured Methanobrevibacter sp. | reverse complement strand
TTTTGCCATTAGGGGACTTTTACCGTTAGTATATATTGAAAGTTGTGCACTACCTAAGTTAAATGTTGTTGGTATTATTGTGTTTCCTTTTTCAGGATAATCTGCTCGATTTATAATTTTTCTTTTTGCAATTTTACTAATGTGATTATTAATTTCACTATTTCCACTAGCTAAAATTACAATATCAGACCATTTAACAAGACTTTCTATATCATCAAGTGGTTTAAAAATAACTCCTAATTCTTCTAAATGATTTAACTTTTCTCCACCACTTATAATAACATTAGCACCTACATCAAGAAACCTTTTGGCACGTCTTTCGCCAACTTCACCAGAACCAATAACTAAAACATTAAGATTATCACAATTTAAATAAATAGGTGTCCAATTCATAAAAAAACAACCTAATTAAAACAAAAATAAAATTAAAATAAAACTATTTATCATCAATAGCTTTCATTCTCAAAACTTTAATAGCAGTTCTTATATCATTGTGATACTCTTTTAAAACAGCTCTAGCTTCATCAATACTAATATCAAAAGTTGTAGCTAAAGTTTTAATTTCATCATCATATACAGAGCTACCAACTAATTCTTCAGATAATTGTTTTTTAAGAATTAAAAATTCATCAGTACTCATATTAATATTTCTTAATGTCATATCTCGTAAAGGACACGGTTTAGAAGGTTTACAACACCATACTAATGAACCAAAACAAGTACCTTCTCCTTCACCCAGTTTTGTTCTTCTACCAAAATCTTCTTTAATCTTAATATACTCTTGTGGCGTAAGACCCGCATCATCTAATGCCATTATAACAGGACATGGTTTAATAGGTGGACAACAAAATGTTAATGCTCTTTTATCTCCACCTCTACAAACATGTGAGGGTGCATCTTCCCATACCATAATTTTAATCCTCCCTATATAATTAAGTTAAATATAATGTATAATTTAGTTAACTTCATTTCATAAAATAAGCTTAGCATATAAAAATTAATTCAACACCAGCATAACTAATATTTTTACTACTTTATTATTAAAATAAGTATCTGTTTTAAAAAAGAATGAATAAAAGGTATTATTTTTATTCATAACATTTTTTCTTTTTCACTAGGACTTAATTCTTCAACAATATCTGAGGGGTCACCAGTCTCAAGTATTTTACCTCCCCTCATTAAAGAAGCCCTATCACAAACATTTAAAACAAAATCCATATCATGAGAAATAATCAGAAATGTTTGGTTTAACTCTTCTCGTGCTTTTAAAATAGATTCACTTACCTGAACTCTAGTAATAGGGTCCATAGTACCTGTAGGTTCATCTAAAATAACAATTTTGGGTTCTTTAATTAGTACTTGTGCTAAAGCCACACGATGTCTTTCTCCACCACTCAATTCTTCAGGATCTTTACTTAATAATGCTTCAGCAACATCATCATCAAAACCAACAGCTTTTAACACATAAAGCGCCTTCATTTTTGCAAACTCTGCAGGCAATGATAAACTAATGGATTCTGTCAAATTCGTTAAAATGTCAACTTGGGGATATAAACTATATTCTTGGTGCAATATTCCAAGATATTTTATAATACGTCCACGCCCTAAAGGGCCTCGTTCTTTCATATCAACCCAATCATCACCAATTTTAACGTCAATATTACCTGAACTTGGTTCTGTTAATCCAATTAACATACGTGAAAGTGTTGTTTTTCCAGCTCCACTTAAACCAACAACACCAAAAATCTCTTTTTCATCAATATTAAGATTAACACCATCAACGGCTTTAATCATTCCTCTCTCAAGAGAATAATAATGTTTTTTAAGATTATCAATTTTAATTATAGGCTCACCAATTTCATAATCCTTAACTTTTTTAGATGGTGGGATTTGATTTTCAAAATTACTAATCACATCTTGAGGTAATCCTTCTTCAATAATTTCTCCTTTATCTAACCAAATAACATGATCACACAATCTTTTCATAACTTCTGGCCAGTGAGAATTAATAATCATAGTCACTTCTTTTTCTTTAACTCCTTCAAGTAAAGCATCGTGAAGTAAATCTGCAGTTTTAGGATCGAGAGTACCTGTAGGTTCGTCTGCTAAAAACAACATAGGAAGTTTTGCTAATTGTCGAGCTAGAACAACTCTTTGTTTTTCACCACCACTTAAATCACGGGCAACATGGGTAATTCTATGATTCATTTGACACATATCTAATAAATCTAATGCAAAATATGTTCTTTCTTCTTCAGGAGTATCTTCATTCATAGCTTTTAAAACATTTTCAATTACGCTATCTTCTTCATATAATGCAAATGTTCTTTGTAACATGATAGAA
>CADBMS010000152.1 GCA_902795935.1 uncultured Methanobrevibacter sp. | reverse complement strand
TATTACAAGTTACAAGTAATAAATCATCTATATTTATTTTTTTATCTTTAAGTTTATTCATTAACCAAGTTTCATCATGTCCTGAGCCTTTTAAATTATTAGTCATTATATTACCATCAATTACTAAATTAGCATTTATAGAACTATTTGTTACTTTTAAATTCATATCCTTTGGAGTAACAGGTTGATATTTTTTTTGAGGTAAAAAACTTATTTTTCCAGATGGTTCCATAATGGCATAATTTATTTGTGATATATCAAAATACCCACTTTCTCTTGCATCTTGTAATAAATCATTAACATCTATTTTACATTTTTTTAATTGTTCACGACTTATTTTTCCATTTTCCATAATAACAACTGGTTCACCAGTTATAAATCTTCTTGCTAAAATACTTTTAGAAGTAATAAAAGATACAAACAAACTAAATATTCCATAAATAGTCATAGATAATAATCCTTCAAGTATTGTTATATCATCATTAACAGTCATTTCAGCTGCAATATTACCAAGAGTTAAACCAATTATGTAATCAAATATATTTAACTCACTTATTTGTTTTTTTCCAAGTATTTTAATAACTAAAAACAAATATAATACTGCAATACTTCCTTTTAAAGAAATAAATAAAAGATTATTCATTCAATCACCATTATTACCATATCCAAAAAAAACATATTTTATACAACAACTACTATTTAAATTCATCTTTATTTCTAAAATCTAATCCTATTTTTTTATTCTATAATATATAATATTTTTCAAACAATTAAAATCATATTATTGTTTTAGCGAAACACTTTTTTTATAAAAAAATGTAAATTTACAAAAATAGAATTTAGATAACTAAATTCTATTTTATAATTAATTTTTGATCATTATAATCAAATGTAACTGTTTCACCATAATGAATTTCTCCACTTATCAATTTTTCTGCAAGTATAGTTTCAAGTGTTCTTGATACAACTCTTTTTAAAGGACGAGCTCCATAATTAACATCATATCCAATTTCTACTAAATAATCTTTAGCTTTATCTGTTAACTTTAATTTAATATTTTTATCAATTAATCGTTCTTGAATTTCATTAATAATTTTATCTAGTACTTGATATATAACTTCTTTTGATAATGGTTTAAAAATAATTATTTCATCAATCCTATTAATAAATTCAGGTTTAAATGTTTTTTCAAGTTCATTCATAACTAAATCATTCTTACCTTCAAGGGCATATTCTGATCCTAAATTACTTGTCATTATTATAATAGTATTTTTAAAATCAACCGTTCTTCCTTCAGAATCAGTAACTCGTCCATCATCAAGTATTTGAAGTAATAAATTCAGTACTTCCGGATGAGCTTTTTCTATTTCATCAAATAATACAATACTATATGGATTTCTTCTTACTGCTTCAGTTAATTCTCCACCCTCTTCATATCCAACATATCCTGGAGGTGCTCCAATTAATCTTGAAACACTAAATTTTTCCATATATTCACTCATATCAATTCTTACAATATGACTTTTATCATCAAAAAGTTCTAAAGCTAAAGTTTTAGCAACCTCAGTTTTACCAACACCAGTAGGACCTAAAAAGATAAATGAACCAATTGGTCGATTAGGATCTTTTATACCACTCCTACTTTTTATAATACATTCACTAACTAATTTTAATGCCTCATCTTGTCCCATAACATTCTTTTTCATATCATCATATAAATGTAATAATTTTTCTTTTTCTGATTCAACAAGTTTAGTTAAAGGAATATTTGTAAGTTTTGAAATAACATAAGCAATATCCTCTTCATTAACAGTAGCACTTAGTATTCTGTTTTTTTCTTTATTATTAAGTTCTTGTAATTCTTTTTCAAGCCTTGGAATTTCACCATGACGAAATCTTGCAGCTGTTTCTAAATCATATCTATTTTCTGCTGTTTGTAATGTAAATTTTGCATCTTCTAATTCTTTCTTTTTTTTCTTTATTTCATCATTTATTAATTTTTCTCTATTCCAAGATTCTTTTAATTCTTTTTCTTTACCTTTTAATTCAATTAATTTTTTATCAATAACATCTACCCTATTTTTAGATAATTCATCTTTTTCTTTCTTAATAGCTTGTCTTTCTATTTCAAGTGATAATATATTTCTTGTTAATGAATCAAGTTCATTTGGAACAGAATCCATTTGAACACGAATAGTTGCACATGCTTCAT
>CADBMS010000151.1 GCA_902795935.1 uncultured Methanobrevibacter sp. | reverse complement strand
CCAATTCCTTGAACTAATTTTGAATTTTGAACAATTACTGTTCCTGCACCATCACAAACTAATACAGATGCATCAATGAATTTTTCATCAATCATAGTACTTATAGTTTCTGAAATTCCAAATGATAAAAAATCATCAGCATATAATTTCCTTTCAGGAACACACAACCCAAAATCATTGATTCTGAAATCAATATTTTCTTTTATTGAATCTTCATCTATTTTTTCAATACCCCTATGTTTATGGAATAATGGACAATAATCTATTAATGGTTCTTCAATTTTTGTTACTTTACCATCTTTTATTGTGATTTTTGATTTACCTAGAGCTTCAATTATATGTTCATCCATTTTAAAACCTCTTTAATAAATTATAAGCGTATATAATTTTTATTTTATATTAGTTTTACTGAATTATTTGATTTTATAGTATTATATTAAACAAAAATTATAAATAGTACGAAATACTGATAATCAATAAGTCACACGCCGGGGTGGCTCAGCTGGTTAGAGCGCACGGCTCATAGGGTATTAAGCACTGCTCTGACTTTTTCCTGGGATACCGTGAGGCCGCGGGTTCGAATCCCGCTCCCGGCATACTTATATTAAAATATCCCAGCGAAATAATGTTTTTATTAAATTAAAACATTATTTTATTATTTTTTTATTCTTAATTTTTTAAGTTTTTTAATATCATTGATAATTATGCACATTCAATCTGCATGATTAATTAATAAAACTGATTTCCATATTATTGATTCATTAAATTTTTAATTTTATTTAAAAAATGTGTTCATTTAACCGTTCAAAAATATAAGTGAAAATTATTTAATAATTATTAAAATATTTAATTATTTGTTCAATAATTCTTATTATGATTAAACAATTAAATTAAGCCTACCTAAAAATATATATCTCATTAAGAATATACAATAAAAAAGAATAATTTAATTGAGTTTAAATCCCCAATACAAGAGGATGACACAATGAATGACCAAATTGGAAACATAATAACCAACCTTAAAGAAAAAAATATTAAATTTTTAAGACTACAATTTGTAGATATACACGGAACTCCAAAAAATATGGCAGTGCCAATAAACAATGAAGATCAAATACTAGATATTATAGATAATGGATTACTTTTTGATGGATCATCTGTAGACGGATTTGCAGACATAAGTGATAGTGACCTAATACTAAAACCAGAATTAAGCACTTATTCATGTTTACCATGGAGACCCGAAGATAAAGGAACCGCACGATTCATATGTAATATATACCACACTGATGGAAAAACCCCCTACGAAGGTGACCCAAGGTATGTTTTAAGAAAAGCTGTGGAAAAAGTAGAAAAATTAGGATACAAATACAATGTAGGACCAGAACCAGAATTTTTCATTGTTGATAAAGATGAATATGGAAACCTAATCCCACATGATAAAGGAACTTATTTTGATGTAGAACCCGTAGACCAAGGTACAGACTTCAGAAGACAATTAGTACTAGATTTAGAATTATTAGGATTTGATATAGAATTATCTCATCATGAAGTCGCACCAGGCCAACATGAAATAGATTTTAGATTTGGAGATGCATTAAAAACTGCAGATGCAGTTATTACATTCAAACAAGCAATTAAAGCTATTGTAGATAATATGGGGTACAAAGTAACTTTCATGCCAAAACCATTCTTTAATGAAAGTGGAAGTGGAATGCATATTAACCAATCATTATTTGATAAAAAAGGAAATAACATATTTGATGACCCTTCAACAGAAACAGGATTATCTAAAGAAGCAATGTACTTCACAGGAGGATTACTCAAACATTGCAAAGCATTATCCGCAGTATGCGCACCAATAGTAAATTCATATAAAAGATTAGTACCAGGATATGAAGCCCCAGTATACATATCTTATGGATTTAAAAACAGATCTGCTTTAGTCAGAATACCAGCATCCAGAGGCAAACGTACACGTGTTGAATTAAGAATGCCAGATCCTTCATGCAATCCATACCTAGCATTTGCTACTGTGCTTGAAGCTGGAATGGATGGTATCAAAAATAAAATTGATCCTGGAGAACCAACTGAAATGAACTTATTTGGTAAAACAAGTGAAGAATTAGAAAAATTAGGAATTGAATTCTTACCTACTAGTTTATGGGAAGCATATCATTCACTGGAAAAGGATACAGTTGTCCAGGCAGCACTTGGAAAACATGTATATGAAAAATTCTATAACATGAAACGTGCAGAATGGGATGACTACAGAATTCAAGTATTCACTTATGAACAAGACAAATATTTAAATATTTAAGGAACATTACATATTCCTTACACATATTATTTTATTAAAGTAAATAGTGATTAAAAACCTTTATATCATATTGAAAATAATTTATTATTAAGTAATTAATAAAAGGTGAATCCCTATGAATGACATTTTAATTATCATTATACTTATAATCGTAGGAATGTTTTTTGTTTCATTAATAAGCCATTTATTAAATAACAAAGCCCCCGAATAAACATTCCACAATATTTTTTAAAACTTTCTTTTAGAAATAGCTTTTAGTTTCTTTTTTTCTACACACTTCTTTTTATTTGATTGAAATTGTTTATTTTGACGATTGGTTGTTGTTTCATTATTTCTCATTATTGTTACAAGATCTATTCTATTTTTGTTACAAGCAAATACTATTCTAATTTCATTATAATCTTTAGATTGAGGGGCTTTAAAAATAACAGCATATTTATTTGAATCTAAATATTCATAAGATATTGGTTCTTCATACATTACACAATCAACAATAAATTGTCTTGAAATCCCATTTTCCATTAAACGTTCATTAAAATGTTTATTATCGAAACACCATTCAATACTTCCAGTATCCCCAATAATAAATCTATCAAATACATTCATATATACACCCTATAAAATATAGTTTCATTATAATTATCATTTTAAGACTCATTAGATATTAATTAAAGATAAAAAAATTATGAATACTAAGTTATACATAATATAAAACTTAAATATAACACTCATTTATTTATTCTATTTTTTTAAGTTGTTATATTAAATCAAGTTCATTATCTTTATTTCTTCATGACAATACAGTATATTAATAGAACTGTGTAAACATTTTTCTTAGATGTTATTAACTATAATTTCAAAATATTCATAAAAATATTATTTCTTTAGCAACATCCTTATTTTAGTCAATTTTACGTTAAATTTAATGTTTTTGTATAGAAATGAGGTAAAGTTGATTATTTTTTTTATAGTATAGTTTAACTACAAATAATTTTGTATATTTAATAGTATAGTTATTTTTTTGGCTTTTATAATATCGAGTTTCTCAAAAATTTAATTAATAATATTTTAAGTTATTATAGCCAGATTCAATATAATTGTTTTTTAAATATTATTTTTCACATATTTTAAAGGTTATTTTGAAAAAATAAAGTTGTTTAAGGCATTATTCAAAATAAAAAGCTTTATATACACTATTCTAATTATAGTATATGTAATGAGATGAACAATGTTTCTCATGGTTTGTCGAATGTAAATAAGTATGGAGGTACAATATTTTGAAAAAGCATATATTATTCATTGCATGCGTAATAGTGACAATTATTTTATCAATTGGCACTATTTCTGCTAATGATAATGTTACAGATTCATACACTGCCAAATCAACAGAGGACACAACCAAAGATACAATATCAACTAAAAAATTAGAAACTGAAAGTTCAAATAATTTACCAGCAAATACAGTAAAAAGTACATCGAATAATGTATCAAATTCTAATTCAAATACTGCAAATACTGAATATAAAACAGCAGATGAAGCAAATACTGTTATTAATAATTCATCTACTGTCAAATCAAGTGATAAAAAAAAATATTACAAAGGAAGTACTAAATATAGTGCTGAATTTTTAAATACTCAAGGAGAAGCATTATCTAATACAAATGTTAAAATTACTGTTAGTAGTAAAACTTATACTGTGAAAACTAATGCTAAAGGAGTAGCTAGTTTAAACATTAATCTTAAACCAGGTACTTACAAAGTAACTGCAAAAAATCCTGTTACAGGATATTCCTTAACAAATACTTTTAAAATTCTTACTACAATATCTGCAAAAAATATTGTTAAAGTTTATACTGATGGTAAAAAATTTTATGCCACCTTTTTGAAGAGTAATGGTAAAACTTTAGCTAAGAAATATATCAAATTTAAGGTTGCAGGAAAAACATACAAAATAAAAACTAATGCTAAAGGAGTAGCTAGTTTATCATTAACTAAACTTAAAAAGGGTACTTATAAAATAGTATCTTATAATTCAGATGGTTTAACAAGGACGAATACTATAAAAGTATTAGGAACAAGTTCTACTAAGATTGTTACTAATTCTTATACTTATCTTGTTAAGAATGTTAAATATCTGAAGAATACTTTAAAGAATAGTTTAGGTTATGGTGTTAAAGGTAAAACCATAATAGTTAAAGTTAATGGTAGAACTTATACTGGTAAAACTAATGCTAATGGTGTTGCAACTGTTAAATTAGGATATTTAAAAAAAGGATTATACACAGTAACATATAGATTTTATAGAAGTGGTGTTTACAAAGCATCTAGTACTTCTAATAAGCTAATGATACTGAATAATAATAATGCTGCCTACACAGTTAAAAGTGCAACCAGTTTTACTAAAGGACAAACAAACACCTTCAAAGTGGCTTTAACTGCTAGTGGCATTGCCCTATCAAAAAGAACCATGACCTTAAAAGTAGATAACCAAACATATGTAAAAACTACAGACAATAAAGGTATTGTTTCAGTACCAATTAACTTAAACACAGGAAATCACGTTATCACTTACTCCTACAAAGGAGAAAGTAAAATCAATGCTAAAACAGGAAGTACAACAATACAAATCAAAGACCCCAACACCAACACTAAGTTAGTTTCTATTAATGATATTATTGATTCTGCAGCTAACCTAAAAAAATATTACGAAACTAATAAAAAATTACCAAATACAGTTACTTCTGCTGGTCACGCATTTACTCTACCAGAATTTTTATATTTAATGACTAAGGCCACACATCAGCTTGGTAATGAGAATATGGCCGATATTACTAGCATTATTGGTGTAGCAAAAGCTTCTGCACCCTCTGGAGATAATATTAATTCCAAAAACTTATACAAAAACGATTATCTTACAGTAGCAAATAATATAGCTAAATATATTGAAACAAATAAAATAGCTCCAAACTATGCAACATCAAGTGTGGGTAAAATCATTTACTCAGAACTTGTTGACGCATTTTCACGCGGACTAAACTTCTACAAAGAAAACAAAACACTACCAAACTACATAATCATATCTACTGCTGATAGTTCTAGTGATAGTTCTGTTATTGGTGTTGGTTTGAATTATGTGGAGGCTCTTAGTGCTAGTCAGATTGAAACTTATTTGAAGGCCACTAGTAATTGTCAGGTTAATGATGCTTCTATTAGCAGCATTGTTGCTTCTGTTACTAATGGTTTAACTAGTGATTATGATAAAGCAAATGCCATATTTAAATATGTAAGAGACACTTTATCATATAGTTTCTACTACAACACCAAATATGGTGCTGTTAAAACATTATCTGCTAAACAAGGTAATTGTGTGGATCACACACATTTAATAATTGCTATGTGTAGAAATGCAGGTATTGCTGCAAGATATGTGCATGGTGAAGCTACTTTCACTAGCGGATCAAGATATGGGCATGTTTGGGCACAAGTATATGTAAACGGAAAATGGTACGTTGCCGATGGAACAAGTACTAGAAATTCATTTGGAACCATAGCTAATTGGAATACAAACACATTCAAATTAAACAATATTTACAAAGAACTACCATTCTAACTTAGCTAAATTCCACTTTTTTATTTTTTTATTTTTAACTAAGTTTATTTTAATTTTTTAATACTAGATTAATTAGTTTTAAAGAATTTATTTAAAAAAAACAAACTTGTTGAAAACCCTTTTTTTGATTTTTGTTTATTTTTTTTTTACACTTGAAGTGTTAATTGTGCATTTTTTTGTCATGAATGTTTTATTTTTGATTTTGAGAATTTTAATTATAGTAATCATTTTATAATCAACATCAATTGTTCACTATTTTTTGGCTATATTGCAATTGATGTTAACACAAGATTAATTCTAAATTATTCGGCTAATAAAGGTCCAAAAATATGATATTGAATTTGCAATAGCATCAATAAGACAATTAAAAAAGTATAAACCAT
>CADBMS010000150.1 GCA_902795935.1 uncultured Methanobrevibacter sp. | reverse complement strand
GGTACCCCTGATGAGTTCATTCCAAAAATTGAAGGCTTAGCTGAAATGGGTGTAACTCAATACGTAGCAGGTTCCCCTGTTGGTAAAAATGTAGAAGAATCCATTAAATTATTAGGAGATGTAATTGCAAGCTTCTAAGCTTGATAACACCTCATTATTTTTTTCTTTTTTTAAAATAATAAATTAAAATAATACTATTTTTACATTAATAGCTTTAAATATTAGTTGTAGTTATTATTACTTTTTAAAAATCTATTTTTATCTGCAAAAATTTATTTAATATATGTCAATTAAAAGCATACATAATAAACTTTTATCATATTAATAAATTTATTTTACAAGGAGATTTTATAATTACTCAAAAAATTCAAAGTATAACAAAAGAAATACGAGACAAAGCAATCCAAAAATTAGAAGATAGAACACCTGACGAATTATCTACCTCTTGGTCTCATGAAGATTTAATGTATAGTGGAACGGGACCAACCATATTTATAATTTTAGCCACAACAGGATGTGCATGGGCATTAGGAAGTAATGGCGGATGTACTATGTGCAGTTATATATCTGAATCAATGTTAAAACCTATAAGTTCAGAAACTATGGTTAATATATTTCAAAACTTATTAGAAAAATATGAAATTGAAAAACCAACAGCATTAAAATTATTTACATCTGGAAGCTTTTTAAATCCAAAAGAATTTCCTGAAGATGCACGAGATGAAATACTTAAAATTATTTGTGATAATAAAAATATTACTGAATTTATTGTTGAATCTAGACCAGAATATGTTACTTCAGAAGTTTTAGATAGTGTTTGTAGTAAAATACCTGATAAATTATTTGAAATAAGTATGGGATTAGAAACTAGTAATGATTATATTCGTAATTATAAAATTAATAAAGGATTTACTTGCAAAGATTTTGAAAAAGCTGTTAATAATATTATTAAGTTTAAAAAAAAGTATAATATTAAATCTAAAGCATATATCTTAATTAAACCAATACTTACTACTGAAAAAGAAGCTATGGATGATGCTATAAATACTGCACGTTATTGTGAAGATAAAGGTGTAGATCGCATATCTTTCTGCCCATCAACTGTTCATAAAGGTACTTTGATGTCAGAATTATGGTATAAAAAATCTTATTATCCTCCACGTATTTGGAGTGTAGTTGAAGTTTTGAATGAAGTGAGGACTACAGTTAATATACCTTCAGTTGTAGATACCTCTGGTTTTGGTACACGCCGTGGCCCATATAATTGTAAAAAATGTAATATTAAACTTAAAAAGTTAATTATGAAATCAAATCTTAAGCAAGACACTATACACAATTTTGATTGTGATTGTAAAACAGAATGGTTAGCTGAAACAGTTTATGGAGATATGTGCCAATCACCATCTAGATTACAATATAAATTGTATTAATTTAGGATTTTTTATTATGATAGGAATAAGTGCAGATTTTGATCCAGTGCATAAAGGACATTTGAAATTAATAGAAAAAGGTAGAGAGATAAGTGAAGAAACTGGAGATGAAGTAGTAATTTACATGAATAAGGGTTATAGTGCAAATCATGCACCTTTTTTTACAGATTTTGAATCTCGTAAAGAAATGGCTCTTAAAGCTGGTGCTGACAGAGTTGTACCTATTGAAGGACTGCATCATCGTTTAACTTTAGCTTATAGTGTGCCTGTGCGTATTGCTATGATGATTGAAGAAGGTGTTGTTGATTATGTTGATGCTACTGGTGTTAATGTTTCTATTCCTATGATAATCAAACAGGCAAAAAAATTTGCTCGTAAAGGTATTTTTAGTGGCATTCCTAGACATTTACCTAATCGTAATGTTATTCGTTGGTTTGCAGTTAATGAATTTTTATATAAGAAGTATCTTCGTAAAATGAAATTTCATATTATTGAGGAAGTTTCTATGGATGGTAAAGTTTCTGGGCGTGAAATTCGTAAATCCATTATTGAGAATAATATGGAAATACCGGAATCTGCTAAAGAAGTATTGCCTAAAACTAGTATTAAAATATTAGAACGTGCGATTAAACAGGGTAGCATTCCTAGTTCACGTGATTTTGATATTATTACTCACCGTATGAACAAATATTCTCGTGCTAAATTAATGAATATTGCATATTTAAATGCTGATGCAATTAATAATATTATTAAATGGCGTAATTATTATGATGAAGCTTCTATATGGGCAACATTTCGTAAATCAGGTTATGGCCCTGTTTTAACACGATTAGCTATTAGTGCTATTGAGCAAGAAGTTACTAAAAAGGAAGTTAGTGATTTAATAAAATCTTATGAAAAGCAGGGTATTATTCCTCCTGATCAAACTGTTAGTAATACTGTGAACCGCGCATGGTATGTTTCTCGTAAAAGTGAACATGGTCTGAATGTTTCACAAGCACATGCTAAGTTTCGTAAAGGAGTTCAATTGAAAAATATGGGTGATTTAAATTTTGATGGTGGTTTGAGTATTCGTAGTTTTGAAGTAGATAAATTAAAATCTGGAATGAATGCTAATCTTTATGTTGATAAAAATGATATTTTAGCATGCGAAATTAGAACTAATGATGGTAAAATTAAAAGCCCCTTGAAATTACCTGCAGAATATGCAACTTATCTTCGTTTATTAATTGATTCACAGTTTATACACATTAATGGATCTATTGTTGAACGTGAACGTGGTTTACGTGTTAATATTCAAATTTATCAATGATTATTGCATGAATAGTTTTTGATAAGAATAATATTCATTATCAAATTTTTCATGTTTTTTATTTAATTTTAATAATATATTATAAGTTGCATTATTCATTATCATATCTTTAGGATTGTTTTTTTCTAAAAATGCATTTATTTCTTTTAATTCTTCAGTTTTACGTTTAGAATAATTATATGAATTACATATTCGTGAATTTATTTTTTTTGTGAATTCTTGTCCCTCTGTTTTAGTTAATATTGTAAATAATTCATCATCAAGTCCTAATTGATAAGCAGTCTTAAATGTTTCATATAATAGTGTAGATACTCCTTTTGTATAATTACTTCTAAGCATTTTTAATTTAGACGCTTGACCAATGTTATCTCCAATTTTTTTAATTTTTAAACCATAATTTGATAAATCCATTATTTTATCAGTATTTTCACCCGAGATTATAAAATAACTATCATTAGATGTTATTTTTCCAATTAATGCAACATCAACATATTTATTTTTAGGAATATATTTTAGAATTTTTTGGATTGTTATTGGAGAAATAGTATTTATATCCATATATGTTCCATTTAAATATGGATATACTTCTTTAACTACAGATAATGCATTTTTAGGAGTTACTGCTGAAATTAATATGTCAGATTCTTGACTTAAAGTTTTAATATCTTTAGTAATAATTATTCCTGATTTTTTTATCATTTCTATTGTTTTATAACTTCTATTATTATTTATAGTTGATACTTTAATGTCATCATAATTTTTAAGAGTATCATATATTGTTTTTGCCACATTTCCAAATCCAATTAATCCTATTTTTAACATAATAAACACTCTTAACATTTTAGTTGTTTTTATTGACATAAATCCAATTAATTTATATTGAATATGTTGATATAGTTTTTAAATTTTTAATATTACTATTTTAATACAAAATTATTAATTGAAATATAAGATTTTTAAATGGCAAATAATATATAATATTTACTTAAATCAAGAGCAAAAAAGATATGATGTATAAAATATTTTATTATTTACATGAATTTTATGATGTTTTTACCCATTGCATATGTCATCGAATTCCTGAACGAAGTTTTAAAATAGGTAATACTTATTTTCCAGTTTGTGCTCGATGTACTGGATTTTATATTTCTGCATTTTCATATTTTTTATATACATATCTTTTTTATGTAGAATACGATTTAAAATTAATTTTATTAGGATTTTTATTATTAATACCTGCAATTATGGATGGTGGAAGCCAATTTATTGGATTTAGAGAAAGTAATAATGTTTTACGTTTAATAACAGGCATATTTGGAGGTTTAGGTTTGGGAATATTAATTAAGTCTTTAAAATTTTATTTAATATTAATATTTTAATAATAATGCAATTATGAGATAAGTATAAAGCATATGAAAAATAAAAAAGAGAAATAATATTATTTATGAAGTGCTTAAATTAAATTTATATGTTAGATGAATAAGGATTATTTTTAAATTGTTTAAGTGGGAGTTGAACAAATAAAAATGACAAAGTATTGTCCCGAATGTGGAAGCGAAATGGAAGATTACTCTGATTTTTGCAGAGAATGCGGTACACGTAGCAGTACTCATACTGGAAAATATATTCCATGGAGTATTAAAAAAGCCATTAATTCAAATAATGATTTTGATAATGGCAAATCAAACTCAAGTAATTCCCATAATCCAAAAAAACCATTAATTGTGAAGCATAATAATAGTAACAATTATAATGAAGTTACACCTAAACGCAGGGGAATATTTAGATTTTTACCTACATTAATTGGATTTGCATTTCTTGTATTAATTTTTTGCATAATTAGTAGTGGATTCCTCAACTTAGATAGTAATAATCATAATTATTCTAAATTAGCAAATAATTCGGATGATTCTTTGTTAAATGATACGAATCTTAAAAATAATGATTCAATCGCCAATAATTCTTCTACAAATAACACTACTAATTCAAATAATACGAATAATACTACTAATGAGAAAACATTTCTTTTAATTGAATATGAAGGATCTTGGCAAGGATCTGTTGGATCTATAGACAATATGGAAAATTATTCAGGCACCAATAATAAAAAAATTGAATTCATTAATATGTTGCCTGAGGAGATTATTAGTGCCACTATACAAAAACAAGATTCTAGTGAAAATCTTTTAAGTATAAAATTAGTTAAAAATGGCATTGTAATTAAAAAATCCGAAACAAATACGCCCTATGGTCTTGTTACATTAACTGAATAATGATAAAATATTAATAAAAGAACTTTAAATATTATTCCATTATTTATACATAAATAATAATTTAGGATTATTTTTTAATAATTTAATTAAACTACTTGATAAGTCATTATTTAAAAGTTTAGAAGGTTTACACCACATATAATCAACATGTTCATCACTAATTACAATTTTTTCAGAAGTATTTGGTTTAATTTCAACTTCTAAAACTATTACAACAGTTCTCTTATGGGAAAAATCATCTTGAATTGCATGATAAAAATCTCCTAATAATATTGTTAGACCAGTTTCTTCTTTGAATTCACGAACTAATGATTCATCAAAAAATTCTTCAGGATCAACTTTCCCGCCAGGCAATTCCCATTTATCAGGATTTGTACGGGACTTAGGGTGTCTTTTAAGTAAGAGAATTTCATTATTTTTATTATACAAGATTCCTCTTACAGTTTGTCCATATGGCAATTTATTCATAGTATCAACTTTTTAGTTATTTTAATTGAAATAAAACATTAGATCCTTTAGGTGCCCCAATGTTATGTGAAGTAGAATTACATTTCACATTTAATAAACAAAATACTGATTTATTATGATATTTTCTTTCACTTAGCCCTTCATAATTTCCTAAACCCTTACTTATAATTAATGGTGCATTGTTAAAAATTGTTAAGAATTCATTGGATATCATTGAAAAATTTATACCTACCGAATCTGTTCCAATAGACACTATTTTATCAACAACATCATCTAATCCAATATTTAAAACATCATCAAGACATGCATCATTAAGTATGGGTTTTTCTTTAACAGCAACTATCACTTTAATATCATATTCTTTTTTGATTTTTTCTATTAATAATTTATCGAAAACTATTTCTCCAGTATTATCAACAAGGTATAACAAATAATTTTCAGTTTCAAGGCATTTTGTTAGATTGGATAAATGATTAATTATTAAAGGTTTGTGTAATGTTTTACTCATAATTTGTGAAATATTAGATTTTACTCCTAATGCTGAAAAATCAATTAAGTTACCAGTTATTGCTGCCCGAACATATGCTTCTAAGTTATCTTCTTCTTGAATTAATAATTCTTTTATTTCTGGAAGTAATGATAATGCTATTTTATTACCTTTATTTTTTAAGTTAAAATAAGGATCATTGTTTCCTGTTTTATTTTTTATTATATGGTGAATTCTTGTTCCAATATCATTAGATACAGAATTTTTGGATAATTCTTTTGATAAAAATTCTAAAATTTCCATCATGATTTCTAATTTAAGATTTTCATCTGCAGATGTTAAATCTAATGCTTCTTTTGCTTGTCTAAGGAAGCAGGGAACACATTCATAGTAAACTTTCATATGAATTAAATCCTTTTTTTAGTATTTTATCCACCATATATGACTTGTATGATTTCTATTTCATCATCATCTTCTATTAATGTTTCTTCTATAACAATTTTATTGTTTTTTTTAGTTACAACCGTTTCTACAGGCATGTCTAACTCTTTGAGCAAATTTATTATTTTATAATCATTATTGGGTATTTGTTTTTCAAGTTTTTTATCTGCAATTATTAAAGTAAACATATTATCACATATATTATTTTTGAATATTATTATAAATCTCTTTTTTGAATACACATGCTCGGCATAATCCATGCGATCCGGGTTCACCACATTCTACACACTCTTTGCTTTTAGTGAATTCATTTGTAAAATCTTTTTTAATAGATGGTTTCATTTTATCAAAACCTTTAAGTAATGAGTACATGATAGTTGGATGCTTATTTGATAGTTGATTCATGAATTCTTTTATTTCCCCCCTAAATGATGAAGAAGAATATGGACATTCTGCCAAGTGTACTTCCAATTCTTTTGATAATACGTATAAAGCTATTTCCTTTTCAGGTATTTCGCGTAAAGGTTTTATTTTAACTGTGAATTTTTCATTACGAGCTTCTGTTTTAGGACCGATTCTTGTAAGATTTTCAATATTTCCTTCAAGGTAGTTCATTAGAACTGCTTGTGTTTCATCGTTTAAATTATGCCCCGTAGCAATTTTTGTTGCATTCATATTACGTGCTTCACGATTAATTATCCATCTACGGAATACACCACAATAGGTACATGCCCCCCTTTCAGAGTCAATACTCATTATATCATCTAATGTGAAGTTAAAACAATCTTTAAATTTAACTACTTTGTGTTCTATCCCCAATCTTTCAGCATGACGTTTAGCTATATCAACACCATCTTTCCTATAATCTGCTATTCCTTCATCAATTGTCATTGCACATAAATCAATTATATTTCTTTCATAGAAAGTGTACAAAATATCTAGTAACATTACACTATCCTTTCCACCAGATAATGCAACCATTACTTTATCTCCTTTATTTAAAAGCTTATTTTTACGCATATCCTTTAAAACTTTTTTATTTATCCCTTTAATGAAACATTTTTGGCACAATCTTTGACCCGAATGTTTTCGTTCTATAATAATA
Source organism: uncultured Methanobrevibacter sp. (assembly GCA_902795935.1). Lineage (GTDB taxonomy): Archaea > Methanobacteriota > Methanobacteria > Methanobacteriales > Methanobacteriaceae > CADBMS01. Next base: position 7,095 of record CADBMS010000150.1, on the reverse strand, counting down.
TCTTTTGATCCACATTGTGTGCATTTTTTCATAATAATCAGTTATATCTTTTTATATTGAAAATTGTTTATTGAATAAAACTAAATCTTGAGTGTATTGTTTACCAGTACGTAATGCTATTTCTGCTTTTTGTAATTCAGCACCAAGATAAGCTGCATGTTCTATGCGAGTAACTAAACCTTGTTTTACTAATTCTTCATATATTGTTTTAGCTGAATTTCCTCTTATTGCAATATTAGCTTTTGTTTTTTTGTAATGGACTATTATTATTTTATCTTCAACAATGTTTATTTTAAAACTACCAGCCCTATCTAATACAAATTTATCTAAACCTTTAGCATCAATAATAGGTACGGATAAATCAAAAGGTATTGGTTCTGCATATCTTTTATCTTTAAACATTATAAGATTGATTCCTAAATCTTTAGGTATTGATCCCCTATGTTTTGCTAAAAACATCATTTTTGAAGAAGTTGCTAATTCATATATACTTCCTTTAGCTTTAGAACTTGCTTCTGGTGTGAATAATATATTAGCACCTACTTCCATACCAATTCCAGTTAATAATGAATTTACTCCAGTTGAATCTGCATCTAATAACTCTGTTACATTACCTACACCCCAAAATAGAGGATCTGGGTTTCGTTTATGATATTCATTATATGCCATGATTGAATCCACAATACTTGCACTATTTATTGGATCTAATACTAAATCTGCAATTATTGGAAGTTTTTTGCATTTTTCTTTTAGTTCTTCTAAATATTCCACTCTTTCGTAAACTTCTTTTGGGATGATTGAATTTTTATAATTTGTTGGTAAAATTACTATTGGGGTTTTATGTTCTTCCAATAATGGAAGTAGTTCATCACAGTTTCCATGATCTATACTTAGAATCATGTCCGCCCCATGTTTTATTGCAGTTTCTATTTCATGAGTGTTTAGGGTGTCTACACTCACAGGAATATCTCCTGCTACTGATTTTACTGTTTTTAATAAATCAGGTATTATTTTGGATAAATTTTCTCCAGCAACCATCCCTATGTCTATCATATCTGCCCCATTTTTTATATAGTATTTTACTTTTTTTGCTAGTTCGTCTTTTGTTAATAATGGGGCTAGTGATATTTCACCAAGAACTCTCATTGGAAAATCATGACCTACAGGTAAATTTCGTATCTTTATGTTTTCTGGTTTTTTTAAAAGTTTTTGAATTTTTTTTTTGTCTTTTTCATAATTTTCTATGAAATTTAATGCTTTTTGCTTTTGTTGTTCTTGTATTAATTTGTCTGCTGAAGTTGTGGCAGATAATTTTATTTTATCAATAACTTCTAGTACTGTTGATAAATCTGCTGCATCTGTAGGTCCTTTATATGCAGGTATTCCTGTTTCTTTCGTGATAATTTCCGTGCTTTTTTTAATTAATCCCGGTATTAATATTAAATCTATTTCAGATTCTTTGATTTTTTTGTTTTTTATTAATTTTTTAACTTCATTTGAAATTTTTCTAGGAGTTAAGAATGCTGCTATAGGTATATCTATTGAATGGACTATTACTTCATGTTTACTTTGATTTATTTGTTTTTTTATTAGATTAAATGCTAATTTTCCAGTGATTATTAATATTTTCATATTTTTTTAGTCCTCTTTTTCTTTTAATTATTTGTGGTTGTTTATTAATATAAATATAATAGATATAATTCCTATTCTTTTGTAAATTTTTTTAATTAAAATATGTCTAGAAAATGAGTTTAAATGATACCACTAGATATATATATTAATAATTTATAATGATTAACCATGGAGAATGGAGGTAAAATATGATTGAAATTAGGTTCCACGGACGTGGCGGACAAGGTGCTGTAACCGCAGCAGAAATATTAGCAAAAGCCGCATTCGAAGACGGAAAATATTCACAAGCTTTTCCTTTTTTTGGAGTAGAACGTAGAGGTGCTCCAGTTATGGCATTCACTCGTATCGATGATAAACCAATAAAAAGACGATATCAAGTATACAATCCAAATCATGTTTTAGTATTAGATGATGGATTATTAAATGTAGTGGACGTATATAATGGATTAGTAGATAATGGAAAAGTAATTGTAAACACTAATAAAGAAGTAAACTCCAAAAAAGAAACATCCACAATAGATGCAACAGGTATAGCTTTAGAACAACTAGGATTACCAATTGTAAATACAATAATGCTTGGAGCATATTCTGGATTAACAAATGAAGTAAACCTTGATTCCATAACCAAAGTTATAAAAGAAACATTCCCTGGTAAAGTTGGAGAAAAAAATGCTGAAGCAGCAACACTTGCCTATAATGGAATTAAATAAATTATCAAATTACTTATAAAAAATATTAAAATTAAAAATTAAAACAAATAATTATTAAAGGTGATTAAATAATGGAATCCATAGGAGGAACTATTAAAGAACCCGGCAGCTCCAAACAAAATAAAACTGGAAGTTGGAGAACATTCAAGCCTATAATAGATAAAGACAAATGTATAGATTGTGAAAACTGTTATATTTTTTGTCCGGATGGATGTGTAGATAAAAAATATAATATTAATTATGATTATTGTAAAGGATGCGGAATATGTGCATATGAATGTCCAGTAAATGCCATAGAGCTTGAAAGAGAATAAAATAAATGATAAAGGAGATAAAAAAATGGTTCGAAAAATAATGACTGCTAATCGTGCAATATCTGAAGCAGTAAGATTAGCAAAACCACAAGTTATTCCTGTTTATCCTATTACTCCTCAAACTACCATATCTGAATATCTTGCACAATTTGTAGCAGATGGAGATTTGGATGCAGAATATATTAAAGTTGAATCAGAACATAGTGCAATAAGTGCTGCAGTTGGGGCTTCTGGGGCAGGATCAAGAGTATTTACAGCAACATCAAGTCAAGGTTTAGCTCTTATGCATGAAGTATTATTTGCAGCTGCTGGATTAAGAACAAGTATTGTTATGGCTGATGCTAACCGTTCATTATCTGCACCATTAAGTATATGGAATGACCAGCAAGATTCCCTTTCACAAAGAGATGCAGGGTGGTTACAAGTATATGTGGAAGATGCTCAAGAAGCTCTAGATACAACATTAACTTCATTTAAATTATCTGAAGAAGTTCACATCCCAAGTATGGTGTGTTTAGATGGTTTTATATTAACTCATACAGTTGAACCTGTAGATATACCAAGTCAAGAGGATGTAGATTCATTTTTACCCCCATATGAAGCAGATTTATTATTCTTAGACCCAAAAAAACCAATGTCTATTGGTACATTAGCAGATCCAGATTACTATTTAGAAGCAAGATATCAATTAGAATTAGGAATGCAAAAATCATTGACAATTTCCAAAAGAATTAATAAAGAATTTGCAAAAATTTTCGGTAGAGAATATGACACTGTTGAAGGGTACTGTTGTGATGATGCAGATATCATCTTAGTTGCAATGGGGTCTTTATGTGGAACTATACGAGAAATAGTTGATGAATTAAGAAATAAAGGTGAAAAAGTAGGTATGCTTAAAATCAGAACATACAGACCATTTCCTACAGAAGATATTATTAATGTAGTTAAAAATGCAAGTAAAATAGCAGTTCTTGATAAAAGTGTATGCTTTGGAATAGGCGGTATATTATACTCTGACCTTAAAACTAAGATTCCTGCAAATATAGTTGAAATTTATGGTTACATTTTAGGATTAGGTGGAAGAGACATTACACCTAAAGAGATAATAGATGTTTTCAATAAAACTAAAAATCCTACACAAGATGTTACTTGGATTGGATTAAAGGAGGGATTCTAAGATGGAAATACCTGAAATAGAATTATTAGCACCTGGACACAGAGGTTGTGCAGGATGTGGGGCTGCACTTGGTGTGAGACTTGCATTAAAAGCATTAGGAGAAAATACTGTTGCAGTTAATGCTACAGGTTGCTTAGAAGTTATGACAACTCCTTATCCTGAAACTGCATGGGAAATTCCATGGATACATGTTGCATTTGAAAATGCTTCTGCTGTTGCATCTGGTGTTGAAAAATCATTAAAAATGCAAGGCAAAGGCGATGCTAATATTGTAGTATTTGGTGGAGACGGAGGAACTGCAGATATAGGTTTACAATCATTATCTGGAGCTATGGAACGAGGACACAATTTAACATATATTTGTTATGATAATGAAGCATACATGAATACTGGTGTGCAAAGAAGTGGATCTACACCATATGGGGCTAGTACTACTACTTCACCTAAAGGAAAAAATAGTTTTGGTGAAGATAAAGTTAAAAAGAATATTCCAATGATAATGGCTGCTCATGAAGTGCCTTATGTTGCTACAGCATCCATATCATATCCTGAAGATTTCATGAAAAAAGTTAAAAAAGCATCTGAAATTGATGGCCCTGCATATATTCATTTAAACCAACCATGTACTACGGGTTGGGGATATTCTGCTGAAAAAACCATTGAAATTGGACGTTTAGCTGTTGAAACAGGAATATGGGTTTTATATGAAATTGAAGATGGTGATTTCAAAGTAACTTACAGACCAAGCCAACGAAAACCAGTGCATACTTATTTAGAAAGTCAAAAAAGATTTAAACATTTAGATGAAGAACATAAAGCCAATATTCAATCATATATTGATAGTGTTTGTGCTGAACTAAAAATCTAACGGAGGATTCATACCTTATGGATAAACTAATAATTCAATCAGATTTATGTGATGGTTGTTTAGATTGTCAAGATGCATGTGCTAAATTACATGGCGAATCACGTATTAATGTTTGTGAAATAGGAGGTTCTTACTTTCCTATTGTCTGCCAACATTGTGAAGATGCTAGTTGTGAAGTAATATGTCCAACTGAAGCCAATATTAACGGTGAAATTAATCCAGAAAAATGTATTGGCTGTGGGTTATGTATGATGGTATGTCCTTTTGGTACAATATCAATTTCTAATAAAAAAGCTAGTAAATGTACACTTTGTAGTGATAAAGAAGAAAAAGCATGCGTTAAAGCATGCTCTAAACGAGCAATAAGTTGTATTGATATTGAACGCTTGAAATTTGAGAAACAACAAAAATATTTAGATAAATTAGCAGGAGTTAATGTTAAAACTAAAGATACGCGATATAATATTGTTGTTTCTTCCCAAATTAAAGCTAAAAAAGCATTTAAAAAATAAGGAGTTATGGTAGTTATGAATGAATTGATTTCTAAACCAGAACTTTGTATTGAATGTATGAAATGTGAACGGAATTGCCCAAATAATACTATTCAAGTTATTGATGGAGTTCCTGTTTTTTGTATGCATTGTAACCCTATTAAAGCTCCTTGTTTAAATATTTGTCCAGAAGACGCAATTATTGAGATTGATGGTGCAATTATCATTAAACAAGAATTATGTATTGGTTGCGGACAGTGCCGTGATGCTTGTCCTATTGGGGCAATTATTGTTACTGAATCTGGTTATGCAAATAAATGTGATTTATGTTATAAACATACTGAAAAAGTTTGTGTATCTAATTGTCCTAGTGGCGCATTAATATCTGATTCTAAGGAATTAACTTCTGAAAAACAAAAAAAAGTTGTTAATGATTTAGCTAGACTTAAAGACATTTTAAAATAAAAAAAATATATTTTTATTTATTTTCCCATTTTATTTTTTTAAAAATTTTATATTTTTACTTATTTTTTATTATCACCACATATATGTAGTATTTTAAAAAATAAAATAAATACTCATAATATCATAATACTGAATAAACCTTTAATTAAAACTATAACTGCAAGATTAATATATCATTTAATTAAATGTAAAATTAATTTAATCACGTATTAAAGAAATGACAAATTAGTTCAAAATAATTATTAAATAATTTAATATAAAACAGGATACTATAATATAAATCCAATAAAGAAAATTATTTTAAGAATAATACTTAAGATTAATAAAAACTTATTTTAAACTATGAACAATAAGGAGATATAGGGGAGGTTTAATTACTGATGATTACTCAAAAACAAATTACAAATGCTGTTTGTAATTTATACAAAGAAGCAGTTATAGAATTACCAAATGATGTTGAAAAAGCATTAAAAAATGCATATAAAAAAGAAACAGACGAATTAGGTAAATTAAACCTTAAAGCAATTATTGACAACATTGAGCTTGCTAAAAAAAATAAAATTCCACTATGTCAGGATACTGGATTACCCATATTTTTTATAAAAATAGGAAATATTGAAGTTGAAAATTTGTATCAAGCTATAAAGGATGGAGTTAAACAAGCTACCAATGAAACACCACTTAGACCCAATGTTGTAGATCCAATAAGTCGTGAGAATACTAGTGAAAATATTGGAAATCAAATCCCACAAATAGATATTGAATTAATAGATTCTCCTAAATTAGAAATAACAATACTTCCTAAAGGTTTTGGTTCAGAAAATAATAATGCATTAAAAATGGGATTACCTGGAGACGGAATATCTGGTATAAAGGAATTTGTTCTAGAAACCGTTGATAAAGCTCAAGGAAAACCATGCCCACCTATGATTATAGGCGTTGGTGTGGGAGGATCATCAGATATGAGTATGAAACTTGCTAAAAAAGCATTATTAAAACCTATTGGAGAACATAATCCCAATAAATTACTTGCAAATATTGAACAAGAATTATTAGAAACTATCAATAAAAATGGCGTTGGTCCAATGGGATTAGGTGGAAATACGACTGCATTAGATGTTAAAATATTAACTGCACATACACACACTGCAGGATTACCCATAAGTGTTTGTATCCAATGCTGGGCAAGTAGACATAAAACAGTTATCTTAAAAGATGACTAAAAAACCCACATAGTTATTCCTAAAAAAATATACCAAACTTATTAATAATAATTAATCTTTTGGTGAATTATAATACAAATTTGTTTTTTCTGAAACATTATTTTTAGAAATATCAGATTTAGATTCAATTGATTGAGAATTAATTTCAGTTTTATCAAATTTAGAATTTTTAAACCCCGAATTATTAATTTTCGAATTATTGTTATATTTTTTAT
>CADBMS010000149.1 GCA_902795935.1 uncultured Methanobrevibacter sp. | reverse complement strand
TATTATTATTCTAGAAAATAATAATCAAGAACTAAGGGGCGATGGAAGAGCTTTTGATGAATTGCGCCCTATAGTTATTGAAGCAGGTGTTTTAGAAAGAGCTGATGGTTCAGCTTATTTAGAAATGGGTGGAAATAAAATATTAGTGGCTGTTTATGGGCCTAAGGAATCATTTATAAGAAGATTTCACAAACCAGATAAAGCTTATATTAAATGCAGATATAATATGGCTCCATTCTCAGTTGGAGATAGAAAAAGGCCTGGTCCTGATAGGAGGTCTTCTGAAATTTCAAAAATTACTGCAGATGCACTTGAACCATCTATTTTACTTGAAAAATTTCCAAGAAGTGTAATTGAAGTTTATATTGAAGTATTAGAAGCTGAAGGAGGAACTCGTTGTGCTGGAATTACTGCAACTTCTGTTGCTCTTGCAGATGCTGGTATACCTATGAAAGATATGGTTGTTGCTTGTGCTGCAGGTAAAGTTGATAATGAAATTGTTTTAGATTTATCTGAAGTTGAAGATAAAGAAGGACAAGCTGATGTTCCAGTAGCTATTATGCCCCGTACAGGAGAGATTACTCTATTACAAACTGATGGTGATTTATCGCTTGATGAATTTGATAAAGCACTTAATCTTGCAATTGATGGTTGTTACACTATAAGTGATATGCAAAAAGAAGCGCTTAAAACTAGATATGGTAGGGAATAAATATGAAAATTGTTCCAGAAATAACTCGTAAAAGTATAACTGAATTAATTAATAATGGTGAACGTCCTGATGGTCGTGCTTTAGATGAGTATCGAAATATTTCTTTAGAAACTAATGTTATATCCAAAGCTCAAGGTTCCGCTCGTGTTAAAATAGGTAACACTCAAGTTATTGCAGGTATTAAATATCAAATAGGCACTCCATTCCCAGATACTCCTGATGTTGGGGTTGTAATGACTAATGCTGAATTATTGCCTATGGCGGCTCCTGATTTTGAACCTGGTCCTCCTGATGAAAAATCAATTGAATTAGCACGTGTTGTTGATAGATGTATCCGTGAAAGTGAAATGGTAAATCTTAAGAAATTATGTATTTCTGAGGGTAAACAAGTATTTATGATATTTATTGATTTGCATATAATTGATTATGATGGAAATTTATTTGATGCTGCTACTTTAGCTGCAGTTTCTGCATTATCTACAACAAAATTGCCTAGTTTTTCATTTGATGATGAAGAATTAGTTATTTCAGATGAATGTGATGTACAATTGCCTATGAATGAAAAAGCATTATTATGTACTTTTGTTAAAATTGGTGATAATTTAGTTTTAGATCCTTCTTTAGAAGAAGAGGATATTCTTGAAGCTAGGTTAAATATTGGTGTAACTGAATCTGGTAATATTTGTGCTATGCAAAAGGGTGGAATTAATCCATTATCTAAAGATGAAATAATTAAAGCAGTTGAATTAACTCAAGAAAAAACTAAAGAATTATTTAACTTTTTACCTTCTTAGTTAATAATTGTTGAGCAAATAATAGTGTTTCTTGAATTATCTATTTTATTAAACACTATTTACCAATACAGTTAAATATATCTTTAGTGATATTATTTAATTAATGAATTATTTATTATGCTATTGGTCAATTTTTCAATTAAAATATTGATAGTGACTTTTTCATTAATTTAACAATTTATTTATTATTTATTAATAAATTAATATTAATTGAACTATTTTGACGTGTAATAAACTTATTAAATAATTTTTATTTAGCAAATAAGATTAAAAATTAATATATTGATTGAATTATAACTTATCTTATTTTTAAAATAAGTATAATATTATCGGAGATGATTAATAATGGCAAGAACCAAAAAAGTTGGTATTACTGGAAGATTTGGTGCTAGATATGGAAGAAAAGCCAAAAGATCTGTTAAAAGTATTGAAGAAAATATGAAAAAAAAACATATTTGTCCTAAATGTGATAGGCCTGCAGTTAAACGAGTTAGTTCAGGTATTTGGGAATGCCGTAAATGTGGAGCCAAATTTACTGGTGGAGCTTATGTTCCTGTTACGCCTATGGGTAAAACCGCTTCAAGAAATATTAAAAGGATTGTTGGAGGCCAATAGATTTGTATAAATGTGCACAATGTGGGGCTCTAATAGATCCTAAAGGTTATATGGAAAATAAATGTCCTCAATGTAGATATAGGATTCTATTCAAAGAAGTGCCTGAAATTAAAAGGACAATTAAAGGAAGATAATAATCTTATGTTAATTACTACTTCAAGGAAACCTTCTAAAAGAACTCGTTCATTTTGCCATTACTTGAATCGTGTTTTTGATTCAGAATATTTTAACCGTGGAAAAATGAATATGAGAGATGTTTTTTTAAAACTTCATAATTCTTATTATTCCTATATTCTAATTGTATATGAGTTAAATGGTAATCCAAGTAAAATGATTTTTTTTGATAAAAATCATAAAGAATGTTCGTCATTTTTAATTAATGTTTCTCTCCCTAAAAAAAGGATTAATATTAATAAAAATGATTTATCTTTTAAATCGGATATTAAGGAGTTATATTTTATAAAAAAGTTTTTAGGTTCTTTTTCAGAAAATTATAATTCAAATGTAATTTGGATTAGGAAATATGATGGCTTTGAAGGTGTTTTAGATGTTTTTGATAAAGAATTTATTAGTACTGGATTCAGAATATTTATTAAAAAATACATTAATAACATGCAATTAAGTTAATAAAGTATTTGGAGAAATTTAGTCTTGATTATGAATAATATTTTAAAAACTGCTGTTGGTGTCTTTGAAATTAAATTAGATTCTAATTATCAAGCACAACTTGTTTTTGATTCTGTTAATCTAGAAATTATTAATTCTCCATCACATAGATCAAAACTAGAAATGTTTTTAAAAGATTCTACGATTATTATTAAAATTTCTGCAGAAGATTCTACTTCATTTAGAGCTTCTTTAAATTATTCTATTAAATTGATAATTTTATCTATAGATATACTTAATTTATAGTGTATTATAAATAAGTTCAATATCGTTATATTAAAATATTGAATTAGAGGTAATTAAAACATAAACGATAAATTATTAATTAATTGATAAATACATTATTCTAAATGAAATACTATTGTATAAAGCAATGAATACGATTTAATCTGAAATGTTTTTATATTAAATTATATATACTTTAAATAAAATAATAATCAATAAAACTATCATTTTATATGTTGTAAAATTTTTATTTTTAGAGGTGAATATGATGGAAATTCCACAAAAGGTTCAACACCAATTAAATCAATTTCAACAATTACAACAACAAGCCCAAGCGATTGTTATGCAAAAGCAAACTGTTGATATGCAAATCCAAGAAACTACTGCTGCGTTAAAAGAACTTAAAGATGCTTCTTCAGATGCAGATGTTTATAAATCTGCAGGTAATATTTTAATTAAAGTAGATAAAAAAGAACTTGATGCTGATTTAGAAGATAAACTAGAGACTCTTAAACTTCGTGAAAAAACTATTAATAGGCAACATGAAAAAGTTATGAATAAACTTGAAGAAATGCAATCTAGTATTCAAGTTGCTATGAATGCTGCAGGTTTATCTAAATCTGGGATGAATTAATGTTCAAACTTAAAGATTTGAATAAAGATGATTTGATTATTATTTCAGATTTTGTATCCTCTTCAGCTCATGATTTTATTTTGAAACATTTTTCTAAAAAAGAAATTAATAATTTTGATATTCAAGTTGAGTTATATTATGATACTGAACTTAATGTTGATATTTTAATTGATTTGTCTTTTGATAATTTAACTAAAAATGAATCAGATATTGCTAATGATACTATTAATTTTGCTTTAAATAAACTTGATTTATTTTTAGAAAATAATTATGCAGTATATTAATTGAGCTTTTTATTCATTATTTGCACATGAATATTAAAGTTCCAATAATTTATTATATTCAACTTATTTAACACATAATTTAAAAAATTTAACTTGATATTAGTAATCCTATGCAAAAAATAAATATTATTAAACAATATTATTTCAAAAAAGTTAAGACTATTTTTGTTATTGTACTTCATCATTATCTTTAACTGTATTAATTGATTTATATGAAGATTTTTCACTTTTTTTTGAATTATCAACTGCAGAATTTGTTTCATCTGAAGTTTCATTTTCTTTGTAATCATTAACTGTGTTATTATTAACCGATTCGCCGTTGTATGTATTTTCTACATTAGAAGTATTATCATCGATTACTGATTGAGAAGTATCCTCTTTGTTTAAACTAAAAAGCATAAAAATAATTAATACAACTCCAATAAAAATAATAAAATGTTTACTTTCCATATATTATCCTCGTTTTATGAATAATTAATATATTTATGAAAAAATTATAAATAACTATGGGATGCTTGATTTTTGTTGTTATTTAACTCGGTAATTCGGTCTTATTTTTATTGTTTGTTGAGTTAATTATTTTTCCTTTTTTAAAATACATTTGTTAATTTTTTTATTTTTATT
>CADBMS010000148.1 GCA_902795935.1 uncultured Methanobrevibacter sp. | reverse complement strand
TTGTATTTTTGGTTTTGTTTTCAGTTGAGTGAAATGTTTGTTGTATTTTTGGTTTTGTTTTCAGTTGAGTGAAATGTTTGTTAATTTTTAATAAAATATATCATATTTTCGTAAAATTTTTATAAAATTAGTTTAGCATGGAAATTAAGTTTTTATTGGTTAGCATATTCGTTAATAGATTCTTCTAACTCATATATAACGTCATTATTAGATCCTGAATCATAAGTATCTAGTTTTTTTTGATATTTATCTAAATTATTTAAAAATGATATTATGGATTCTTTTTTAATATCCTCATCATATGTACCGTAACCCAACTTTTCAAGATAAATAGCATTCATTGTTTGTTCAAATTGCCCACGTATAGGATTACTATAAATAGGTTTTTTTAAATGCAGAGCTTCACTAATAAGTGTAAATCCGCCATTTGTAATTACTGCTTTAGCATTTTCCATGTCAATAAAGAAATCACTTTCATTGAATTCTTTAAAAATTAAATTTTGGTCATGTTTATTTATGTTAAAACCATAAATTATGAATTTTTCATCAATTTCTTTTAAAGTTTCTAATAATTTGAAATTAGATTTACTTGTTTGATAAACAAGAACATAATCTCCTTTTTCAGGTTTAAGGGAACTAATTTCTTTCCTAAGAACTGGAGGATACAATACTGTGTCTTCATTATTTTTAATTTTAGGATAGAAATAGGTTAAAAGGATATATCTTTTTGCACGAATAATGAATACTCTAATTACAAGTTCTGCTTTTAATTTAGATATAATATATTTTTTAGGATATTCTATATCACATTTAGTCATTATATTCATATTATTTATACTAATCAATGGTATTCCAGTCAGATTACTATAAATACTACTGTAACACTCAAAATCTGAGACTATAACATCTGGTTTAAATTTTTTACTAATTTTTCTAAATGTAATTAAATTACTTATTAAATCTCTTGGAAAAGTACTAATTCCTTTTAAGAATGTTTTAACATCATTTACTCCATTATTTTCATAGACTGTATTGAATCCATAGATTTCATGCACATTATCAAATTTATTAGATAAATATTCATATGCTCTTTCACTTGCAAAAATATATATATCATAATCATCTTTTATTTTATCAAGTATTATGTCTGTTCTTGTGGCATGACCCATACCTTCACCACAAACGCAGTAGAATAGTCTTATTTTTTCAAAATCATCATTTTCAATACTATCTATTCCGACTCCCCCTTGTCACTATAATCAAAATCATAATTTAAATCTTTAGCTGTGAGACGTTTGCCTAAAAAATCATAAACAGTGCTTTTAACATACTTATAACAAAGATTAACTAAACCTTCTTTTTCGATTCTACGCACTGAAACCAGTATTCTTGGTTTACGAAGTACTCTGAATTTACAAAGCTCACCTACTCTTTCTAGATAATCAGTATCTTCACCAAAATCTAAAGTTTCATCAAAACCACCTACTTTATCATGCAATTCTTTTTTAGAAATTATTCCACAACAACCTGCACCTGATGGTTTAATCGATTCCACGGCCACTAAAAATTTATTTGAAATCTCATGTAATATTTTATGTATCAATTTTGATGATATTGGAATCATTTGAGTAATAGCTAATCCTAAATCATACTTTTCAAATTCAAATATAACTTCTTCTAAATAATTTTCAGTTAAAATCAAATCTGAATCTAAAAATAATAGTAATTCTCCATTTGCAATATTTGCACCACTATTCCTACCTTTTGCTGGAAGACCTCCATCAACTATCTTACAACCATATGATTTGCCTATTTCTCTTGTATTATCAGTAGAATTAGCATCTGCAATGATTATTTCATAATCCTTGAAATTTTGACTTTTTATACTATCTAATAATAATGGTAAACAAGTTTTTTCATTTTTTGTAGGTATAATAATACTAATTTTAGTCATTTAAAAACTATTATTTTTTTAGAATATATAAAATTAACTTTTTAACACTCAAAACAAGTAAAAATAAGCATTTATTTAGTATTAAATAATTAACATAAATAAATTTCCTAGCAAACTTAAATCAAAGACTATACACATTAATGGTTTTAATAAGTATAGTTTTTATTCAAATTTTTTTCTAATCATATCCATCAAAGGCTTAACTTCATTAGATAAATGAACTTCATTAATATTTTTATTCATTTCAATCTTTTTAGAGAAATAAGATTGAGCAAAAGAACGACTAACAAAAACAACTCATTCAAAATCAACTAAAATGTCTTTATCCTCTAATTTATCTATATCCTCTAAAAAAAGCATCTGCTGATGAATTTAACTCAAGTGAAGGATGAATTTTATCTTTAATTAAAATCGTTTCAACCATCCATATTCACCTCTTATATTTATATTAATTTTCTGTATTGTATTTAATAATTTACTTTTAATTAAATATTTTATCTAGAATACGTTCTTTTTTAAGGTATGATATTGTATTTACTGTGATAAAAAAACCATCACATTTACCATTTAATTTTTTAGTCAAAGAATCTGTAAGATCCATTTCATTATAATCTAAACTAGAATTAATTCTTAAAACTAAATAATCACTTTCATTTGATATTTCTTCCAGGTTATCAATTGAATCGGTTATATTTATATTTGAATCTGGATTTAACAAGTAAATATCATAATATGTATTAGTTCCAAAGCTTAAAGAGATTATTACTCCAAATGCAATTAAACTTATCATTGTTATTAATGGTAGGATTATACTTATAATTTTTTTAGAATTATTCCAATTTAATATCATTATAGTGATAAATAACCCAATTAGTCCAGGTCTTGATAGTATTCCACCATCAAATAGTGAAATGAAGATTAAACTTAGGCTAAATGATAATAATATTTTTATTATATGGTGTCTATCATGTATTGCAAAAAGATTTGCTATGTAAATTAGTGGTAATGCTAAGAATATGCTATATGCAAATATTGGTGTGTAAGTTAGTAAACTTGTACCAATATGTATTCCACTTGGAATATCAATTATTTTAGTTATTAATTCTCCTATAACTGATTTAAAAAGATGTGAATGTATTATACTGCTTGTATTAATGTTTGTTCCATCCATACTTATAAATGTTGTATTTATTGGAACATTATATTTGAGTCTTAGGCTAATTTCAAGTATGATTCCTAATAAGTACATTATTAATGTTAAAACTAAACTAATTTTTAAGAAATCATGGGATTTCCAGTTTTTTAAATTAAATACTTCTATATTTTTTAGGATTTTATTTGAAAACAAGGGTGATAAGAGTAGTAAGCTACCAAATATTCCAAAGAATATTATGTCTTTGCCTTTGGATGATCCCATTAAAAAAATAGATGTTATTGGCCGTATATATTGTGTTAAGCTATTTGATATGATTAAAAAGATACTTAAAATTATTAGGGGGAATCCTATGATGCTTATTTTATTTTTTTTTATTTTTTCTTTCATAGTTTCCACTTGTATTATTCAATTAAAACTGCAGTTCCTGATGCGGTTATTATAAGTTCTAATCCTTTTAATCCTCCAATATCACTATAAGTTATATCCATATCAAGTATTGCATTTGCTCCCATAATTTCTGCTTTCTTCATCAGGAGTTCTGTAATTTTTTTATTATGATATTCCATTTGTTTGGAGATTATAGGTTCTGTTCTTTTTTCTTCAAATATGTTGATTTCAGGTTTTAGGATATAATTTTCATCTATTAATCCATAATTTTTTATAATCTTTTTACCTTCTATGTGGGGTGTAGTCACTCCTAATACATTGTATTGGGTTAAATCAATTTTATCCAAGTTATATTCATTTTTAGGTGCAAATATGTCTTTTTTAGTTAATTTATATGTTATTTTGGATAAGTAGTGGCCAATGTAGCCTAATGTTCCAAATATTATAATGTATAGTATATAGTTAACTGCTATAGGAAATGCGGCTTGTAGTGTTAGTGTTAAACCTCCTAAGGTCATAAGTGAAAATGTAATGGGTGAGTTTGGAAATAGCCATCCTTTAATGTTAACTATTATGAATATTATTATTGCACTTATTGCTCCTGTTGTTTTTGTGCATTTATGATGTGATATGAATGATTCTGCGTAACCTGCGATTAATGGTGCGAAAATACAGGATAAATTAACTCCAAATATTTGTAGGTTGTAGTATAAGCAGATTTCAGTTATAATTAAACCCACAACTATACCAAATGTTATTGCGATTATGTTCCATCTATTATAATCTAGTTTGGATTTAATATTCTTAAATTTTGTTTTTAGGTTCATATTTAATCTTAATTATATATTTATGGGGTGTAGGATACTGCAGTTCCTGAAACATTAACTAATATTGTGTTTCCCATGGTTCCACCAAGGTTATGATATAGTATTCTAACTCCTATTATTGCATTAGCACCTAATTCTTCTGCTTTTTTACTTATACTTTCTAGTGCAAGTTTTCTAGCTTTTCCTAGTTCTTCTTCATATGCAGATGTTCGTCCACCTACAACATCTCTTACTCCTGAAAATAAGTCTTTGTATACATTTGCACCAAGTAATGCTTCACCTGTTATTAGGCCGTAGTAAGTGTTTATTTGTTTTCCATCAATTGTTGGTGTTGTTAAGATTAACATTTACAATTCACCAGTCTTTAACTTTTTTTTTATTAAAATTTTCAATTTATTATATATGTATCCTTGTATAAAATAATAAAGTATAGTATACTAATATAGATTAATTGTTATATGGGAGATTAAATTGTTAGAAAATAGAAAATTAAACATAACTTTGTTAGTTGTAGGTGTTGCTTTAATTTTTGTTCCTTATTTGGGTTATGAAGTATTAAAGCAGTTATCTGGTTTGTTACTCATTTTTATATTTTTCTTCATCTTTTTTAAGGAATTTAAAAATGATGAGTATGAAATTGTTGATAAAAAGATTTCTATTGCTTGGTTTGCTATAGCTGTTTTATGTTTAATTGGTGGAGTTTCAATTATTTTCTCTTTATTTTTAGTAGATTTTCTTGGGGCTTATTGGCTACACTTTGTTGGAATTCTTTTAATTGCTAATTCAGGATTACTTTTTTATTTGAATAATCTTGATCACCAGGAAGCTACTTTTAAATTAATTTCCGGACCTCTTGGAGTTTTTTATATTTTTATGGGTTTAGGGATTATTAATTCTATGTATTTGGGAATTATTTTAGGTATTTTTTTGGCTAGTTATGGTTATTTGATGATTTCTGAATAAATCTTTTTTATTATTTTTGTGTTGTTGTTATTTGGTGTTTACAATAATCAATTACTAATTTATTATTTAAATAATGTGTTATTGAATTAGACATTTCTAAAAAACTAAAATTAAGGGAAAAACAAAATGAACTAAAAACTAGTATGGTCATTTACGAAATTAATTTTATAGATTATTTATAAATAACTATAAAAAAAGTTTTGTAAGCAACTATAAAAATAAATACTATTTATTAAAAATAGTCATAACTAACCAAATAACGATAAATAATGCAAAAACACCATATAATGTTATTCTATTTTTTCTAATCTTTTTTTGTCTAAGAGCTAATGTATGCTCACATTTCTCTGAACAAGTCACCTGATCAAGAGGAATGGGAGTATTACATATAACACAATGTTTATGAGGATCTACAGCCATTAATAACCACCTTAAATATATTTTTTTATTCTGGGAGTATATGAGTACCAATATCTTCATTAAACGCCCTTAAAAGATTATTAGGATCATTACCATTAACAATAACAGTTTTTATACCAGACCTTTTAATCATCTGAGCGCCTGTTTTATCAAAAAACTCATAAGTTCCAGCCTTAACATCTTTATCTGATAAATAATCTATCATCTCTGATGCAGTAATCTCTGAATACAATTTAGCATCATCATACTTATTAGGGTCTTTATCATATAGTCCATCAACAGATGTTAAATTAATAATTAAATCCGCTTTAACAAATTCTCCAAGAATACTACCAACAGCATCAGTACTATGTGCGGGTTCACTACCACCCATAACAACAATCCGATTACTAGTTGCATATTCCATGGCTTTATTAAAATTAGTTGGAACTACAGGATATGCATCATCACCTAATGCCATAATCAACAACTTAGCATTAATCCTAGTGACACTTATACCGATTTCATCACAATTTGCTTCTCCACCATCCAACTCACGTGCAACTTTTATATAATCTCGTGCAGGTTTACCTCCGCCAACAACAACATAAATATCATGTTCTTTGTGGAGTTCTTTTAAAAGATTTGCATAATCCCTAAACATTTGGTGGTTGTATTCTTTTATAATAATTGATCCACCAATAGTAATTACAACCTTCATTATAACTTCACCTTTCTTTTTATCAGATAAATTAATAAGCAATATAATTAAAATCCTTAATTATTCTGATTAAATAATAAAACAGTACTATAATATCTATTAAAGTTTCATAATATATAAAATAGTATTTTTAAGCATAATTCTATTCTATTTTAACTAATATAAAATATTATTTTTTAAAAAATAAAATATATAAAACCTAAAATTAACTAATATAATCTTTCACATCTTAAAATCATTAAATTCTACTCTAGGATTAACATATCTGCCACAATTTTTTGTAGAGTCACCATAATTAATACAATGTTGAGGACATCTATGCATACAAGCTAAACACTGAAAACACTTAGGCTTAATCCAAACAGGTTTACACTTTTTCATGACTATAGCCTCAGAAGGACAAATATTAGCACACTGAGAACAACCAATACAATCATCACTTATAATATTAAACTTTTTAGTCTTACAAGAAGATTCATATAAAAAGGAAGTTAAAGGACTTAAAAGTCCAGGTAACTTACCTTTATGATTATTAAAATCACCAACAGCATTATTTTCGATTTTATTTATGATATCTTCAATAACTTTGTCAGATTCATTAAGCATTTTTGTAATTTCAGTTTTAGTTTTAATAGTATTAGTTGGAAGTAAAATATAATTATCAGGCATAGTTATGCTAAATTTAGAATCGACTTTTAAATTGTTTTTATTTAAAGTTTTTTCAAGGATTTCATTAGCATTACCAGTAGTTTTACCACAATTTGCAACTAAAAAAACAGAATCTTTATTATTTAATTTTATTTTAGATAAAAAATCTTTAATAATAGGAGCACTAGTATAAAAATAAACAGGATATACAATTCCAACTTTTTCATCACTACTAGGATTATATTCAAATTTCCCCATTTTATATATGTCTTTTATTGAAATTAAGTCTCCACCAAGTTTTTCTTGAATCTTTTTAGCAATATATAAACTATTTCCAGTTCCTGAAAAATAAAAAATCATACTTATTCCTCTAAATCAATAATCTAATTATTTTAATTAATATTATCATATGATTGATTATACTGGTCTTTTAAACACATCTTAAATTAAAATAATTAGAATATAAATCAATATTCTCTTTAATAGTAATCTTTAATATATACAATAAATAAATAATTATTAATAAAAATTATTAAATGGATTAAATAGTTATGAATCATAAAAACAGTATTTTAAAAAATAATACAATGAAAAACAATGCAGAAATATGACTGCTAGTCTTATTCTATTAATTAACATAATAATTAGTCCACATAATAAAATAATCATTTAATTTTATCTAAAAAAATATTTTTTAT
>CADBMS010000147.1 GCA_902795935.1 uncultured Methanobrevibacter sp. | reverse complement strand
ATTTAGGGTAAAAATCAATTTTAAGTGAAAAAATAAAAATTAGAAAAAAAGGTTTTCTACAAAGCCAAAAAATTTTTTTTCTTAGTATCTATAATTATTTGTATTTAATATTTAATTAATAATTCGGTTTTAACATCGAACATATCTTTAATGAAGTTTTCTATTAATCTAAATTTTAAAATTAGATTTATTATTATGATATTTTTTAGTTAGTATTTTTATTTATTTTATTAAATACGCTTAACAGATGATAATATTGCTTGTCATATTTTTATTGAATTAT
Source organism: uncultured Methanobrevibacter sp. (assembly GCA_902795935.1). Taxonomy (GTDB): domain Archaea; phylum Methanobacteriota; class Methanobacteria; order Methanobacteriales; family Methanobacteriaceae; genus CADBMS01. The sequence goes on along the minus strand of CADBMS010000147.1, from coordinate 3,789 downwards.
TTTTGGAAAAATAAAGAATATATGATCCTGTTATTAATTGAAAAACAAGTAATGATAAACTAAAAAAGATTTTCTAGAATACATCTATTAGAATTTATATATATTAACGTATAATATAATAATTGATATTAAACAACTATTAAGTTTATGAAAAAAATAAGGAGGCATAATATGTCTGAAGTAGGTAAAACCATCATTAAAACTATGATTACTTTAGTAACCACTGCATTTGGTTTAGTTGCAGGTTTAGCATGGAATGAAGCTATTCAAAAATTAATTGAAACTATTGTTGGTACTGGAGATGCACTTTCTGGATTATTTATTTATGCAATTATTGTAACCATTCTTGCAGTAGTTGTAACACTCATACTTGCTAGAATTGCTGGTAAAATGGGTGTAGAGTTAGATGAATAACTTTCATCTTTCTAAAAACTTTTTTTTAAGTTGTACTGGAAGTTAACTTTTAATTTACATTTTCATATATTAGAAAGAAATATCATTCATAAAAATATTTAAATCTTAAATAACAATGAATTATTTTTAAAATATCACTTTTTTTAAATTGATTAAAGTCAAATCCAATATTTTTTTAGTAATGTTTTTATAAATAGTGTATTATGATAATTAATGCAGATTTACATGTACATAGCTGTTTTTCAATGGCATCGTCTAAAGACATGTTAATTGAGAATATAGCTCCACAAGCTAAACTTAAAGGATTAAATTTAATAGGTACTGGTGATGCATTGCACCCTAAGTGGTTAGACATGATTGAATCAGCCACAACTTACAAGGGGGATGGGATTTATTCTTGTGATGATTGTGATTTTATTTTAACGTCAGAGATTGAAGGTTATAAAAAAGTGCATCATGTATTAATTTTACCATCATTAGTTGCTGCAAGAGAGATTAGTGATAGATTAGATTCTAATAATAAACATAATGATGGTAGGCCTAGAACTAAATTAGATGGTGCTGAGATAATTGATCTTGTACATGAGTATGATGGGTTATGTGGTCCTGCTCATGCTTTTACTCCGTGGACTGGTATGTATAAATCTGTTAATAGTTTTTATGAGTGTTATGATGGGCGTCCTGATTTTATTGAATTAGGATTATCGGCAGATACTGATATGGCTGATTTAGTTAAGGAATTACAAGATATGACTTTTTTATCTAATTCTGATGCCCATTCTCCATGGCCTCATCGTTTAGGTCGTGAGTTTAATCAAATTAATGTAGATGATATTTCTTTTACTTCTATTAAAAAGGCTATTAAATCACATGATGTTGTTAAAAATTATGGTTTAGTTCCTAATCTTGGTAAATATCATATGACTGCTTGTACAAAGTGTTATAAACTTATCGATCCATTAATTGCTAAGAATAATCGTATGAAATGTTATTGTGGAGGTACTATTAAGAAAGGTGTAGATTATAGAATTTCTGAGATTGCTGATTGGGATGTTCCTCACCATCCAAATCATAGGCCAGAATATATTCATCTAATGCCATTAAGTGAGATTATTAGTTTAGTTTATGATAGGGGGGTCACTACTAAGACTGTGCAGGGTGTTTGGTCTAAATTAGTTAATAATTTTGGTACTGAATTGAATGTTTTATTAGATGCAGATATTGCTGATATTGAAAAGGTGGATGATAAAATAAGCCCTGCAATTTCAGCATTTCGTAACAAAACGTTATGTATAAAACCTGGTGGTGGTGGGAAGTACGGTGAAATATTATTTGATGAAGAAGAACTGATAGAAGAATCAACAAAACTAGTAACATTAGATAATTTTATAAAATAAATTTATTAATTGGAACAGCATCTAGAAGATATAAAAAGATAATTATTTTTTAATTTTAACTATTATATATTTTTAGATAAACTTTAAATATTGCACATAATACATTATGATTGTGAATAATATTTCATATTTTGTGAACTTTTTTTTTAATTTTAATTTTTCATAAAAAATAACTGGTGGTGAAAATAATGCTTTCTAAAGGCAGTAGAACACTAAAAGATATTCTAGATATTATATTATACGAAAACCCATCAACTCAACAAGAAATTGCAGATAAATTAGGAATTACGCGCCGATATGTTACTCAATTAATCAAACCACTTATAGAAGATGGAACAATAAAAAGGGCATATATTTTAGACTTAGATAAATATGAAAAAATTGCTGAAAAATTTAATGATGCAATTAATTCACCACAACATTCAGGTAATATTTTAATCACTGAAATACTTAGAAGCATGAAGAAACATGTTCAAAATGAGTTAAAATTATCGGTAGAATCTTTACTTGAAAATAATTCTAACAAAGCAGAAGAAGCTTTAAAAATGGATTACACTACAAACAATATGTTTGAAAAAGTAAGAACTTCTGTTGAAACAGTTGTAAGTATAAATCAACAATCTCACTTTTCAAAAACAGTAATTTACAATGAAATTGCATATGATCTTGAACGTATTGGTGATTATTGTGGTCATATTGCTAAATTTGTAGTTAATGAGGATTATGAATCGGATGAAGAGATATTTAAGAATATTAAGAAAATGTACAAAATTAACGATAAAATGATTGAATATTCAATGAATGCATTTTTAAATGCTAATATTGAACTTAAAGGAGAAATAATGGATTTGGAAGAGAAAATTCATGAAATTCAAAAAGATTCGATTGCTCAAGTAGCAACACAAATGGCTGAAACTTCATTTGATGATAAAGGAAAATCTAATTATTATATTTATTTATCTAGAGTTATTAAGGCATTTGAACGAATTGGAGATATTTCAGTAGAAATTGTTGATACTGCGGCGGAATTTCATAAAAATATTCCACGAACTATCACTCCTCGTACATTTAGGGAGGAATACTGATTATTTAATTTATTTATTTTAAAAAATTTAATGAAATAAAAACGGACCTGCCGGGATTTGAACCCGGGACCCTCAGATTAGGAGTCTGATGCCCTATCCTGGCTAGGCTACAGGCCCAATGAAATTGAATATGGTTATATTGAATATAAATAATTTTTTAAAGATATGGTCAAAAGTAGTTTTTATATTGGAGCGGACCCGCCGGGATTTGAACCCGGGACCTTCGGATTAGAAGTCCGACGCCCTATCCAGACTAGGCTACGGGCCCCAATATCTATTAAAAATATGAATACAACAAAATATTCTTAGTTTGTTCTAATATATAAAACAATACTATAAAATACTCTATAGTTAATATTATTTAAATTTATGTTAAAATTTAATTAAAAAAAGAATAATGTGGAGGATAATTATCTTCCAACATATTCCAGATTATGGTGCTCCTCCAGCACCTTCAATAATTTTTCCATTCATGTCAATGTAGAAATAACCAGTTACATTTCCACTTTCTTTATTTATTATTGGAACATAGTAAACAGTTTTACCGTCAAGTGTGGTTTGTTTAGGAGTGCCTGCAGTGGCATCTGAAGTTCCAATATTGCTATTAGCAATACTTTTAGCTGTTGAAGAACTTATGCCGCTAGAATCAGTATTAGTTTTTTTCTGAGAATTACTTGATTCACCATTAGTGTTAGTACCTCCATTACTGTTACTATTACGATTACTGTTACTATTACTGTTACTATTACTGTTACTATTACTGTCACTTTTTTTAACATTTCCAGAATCACTTGTTCCACGGTTAGTGTTTGATCCTGAGTTTTGGGTATCTAATTCAGTTTGCGTATTCTCATCTTGAGGTTTCTCTTCTTGAGGTTTCTCTTCTTGAGGTT
>CADBMS010000146.1 GCA_902795935.1 uncultured Methanobrevibacter sp. | reverse complement strand
TCAAATAAGGAAACAAAACTCAAAAACACAATCTACAACATATACCAAACAACACAAAAATAAAAAAATAGGATTTCTACAAAGCCAAAATAAGAAAAAAATCAAATAACTCAAGTTTTTGAAAGTGCCGAATTATTTTTATTATAAAAATATTTATAAAAGAAATTAGAAACAATTTATATATTAGTAATTAATCTATGTAACTATTATTATAAAAAAGGCAGGTTAATTAAATCATTAATTTATTAAATTCTATATTGTTAGGGAGGATAAATATTATGACTGACAAATTTCACCATGTTTCTGATATATTAAAACATATAATGGAAGATAGTAGTGTACCACGTAATATTCGTAGAACTGCTGAGGAATCTCACACTATTTTAAATGATGAAACAGAAGAAGATACTACTATTAGAGCAAGTACTGTTATTTCTAAATTAGATGAGATAAGTAATGATCCAAATATTCCAATTCATGCTAGGACTTTGATTTGGGAGATTTTAGGAGAATTAGAATCTACAAGAAATTAAATTATTTTTTTTATTAATGTTCTAATTCAAATATTTAAAATAATAAAAAGAAGAACATTTTATAGAAATGTATTTTTTATTTTTCTAATAGGTATGTAATAAATTGGGTTTTAGCTATTTCTTCGACAAATTCAGCTAAGAATGCTGCTTTTTGTGGATTAGATCCAATTGCAACAACACCATGATTTTTAAGAATAAGAACATCTTCTTTTATTAATTTTTCAGAACATTTATTTGCTAATTCAATGCTTCCTGGTTTAAAATATTTTATTTCTGTTAAATATTCGTTTTTTATATCACCAAAACCTTCTAATCTTTTAATTTTTTTATTACTAAATGCAAATCCTGTAGCATAAGGAGAATGAGTATGAACTATTCCATTGACATTTTCGTTTTTTTTATAAATTTCAAGATGTAAGTTTAATTCAGATGAAGGGGTTCCTTTAGATAATATTTCACCGTTAATAGTAACTATTACAATATTTTTTTTAGTAACTGATGATAATGGCACTAATGTGGGTGTAATTGCAATTATATCTTCACCATTCTCATCATGGAATCTTGCACTAATATTACCTGCTAATCCTGAGACTAGTTTTCTATCAAATACATATTTTGAAGTAGATATAACGGATTCTACGAGGTTATTATCCATTTAATGGCCTTCTTTAATTTAATTTAATTTTTGAATTTTAGTAATTTGAATTTTCCTTTATGAATTACAGGCACTTCTCCTACTGTTGGTTCTATGTTATGTATCTTTTGAAACTCGGTTTGAGTTTGGAATGTACCTGAATTTATTAAGTGTATTCCATTATATTTTGAATAAGAATTTATATGTACGTGACCAGTATGAAATATTTGTGGTATTTCATTAATTACTAAATGATCTTCTAATTCGGATGCTAATGGTGTTCTTTCACCATATATTGGAGCTAAATGTCTTTTTTCTAGCAATTCTTTCATAATTTTATCAGATTCTTCATGTGAAAATCCTTTGATGCTGATAGCAAAATCATCAAAACTTCTCCCATGATAAATTAAAGTTTTTATCCCATCTAAGCTTAAAAGGGCAGGATTACTCACAAATTCTATATTATTTAATTTGTATAATGATTTACCATATTCTTCGGGTATCGCAGGTTGAGGTTCTGCAACTCTTGATGCGTCGTGATTTCCAGGAGCAATTATTATTTTAATATCTTCTCTTATTTGGCCAAGTAATTTTGCAGCTTCATTATATTGTTGGGTTATGTCTTTTATATCAAGTTCTTCTTCTTGATTTGGATAAATACCAATGCCATCAACAACATCTCCTGCAATAATCAGATATTTAATATTTTTAGCAATTTCAATTTGTTCATCATTTCCATATTCACAATTAAGCCACTTAACAAAGTTATTAAAAACATCATATAGGAATGTTTGACTACCGATATGAACATCTGATATAAATGCTGCTGAAAAATTCATTTCTTTTTCAAGATTGTTTCTAGGAATTCCAGGTTTCATAAAATCGTTAACAATGAATAATTCTCCTTTTTTTGTTCCACTTAGCCCTATTACTTCATCATTAACAATTTTTTCAAATTCACTAATTAACTCTTCATTATTATTATGAATTAATGCTTTAACAGTTCCAGTTTCATCTTCAACAGTTAGTATTTTGTGTCCATTTTTTGTGTAGTTGTATTCTCTAATCATACATATGATTTTTGTTTCACCATTTACAAGATCTAAATCAAATATATCAGTGTATTCTGAGTATTCTCTTCGTTTTGTTATCATATTTTTGATTTTTTGGAATCTATCCTTGAAATAAGTAATCATATCGTTTATTTCTCCACTAGTATATGATTTTTTACTAGTGTCTTGTAAAACTTCAAAATCAAATGTTTGATTTGGATTTAAAACTTTAAGCCCTTTGTTCCTTATTTCTTTTATACTATTATTGGATTTTAATTCGTTTTCTACTGTTGTAACAGAATCATAGGGGGTTACTGAATCATCTATGAGTTTAGATTTAATTTTAGTTTCATTTTTAGTTTTTGGTTTTATTAGTGTTTCTGAATCTGATTTTGGTGAGATATAATTTATATTTTCCATTTTTAAGAAGTTTTCAACAGTTTCTTGAGTTAAAATGTTCATTTCTTTTCTATTAATTTTTTTTCCTTTAATATATGTTATTAATGAGGAACATATTGTTTCTTTATCTGTTAATGTTTTAATTATTTCATAAGCTACGGGACTTACTTGTATTTCAGCATTGATAAATTTAAATAATATTTTTTGACTCATTTAAACCCTATTTAATGTTTTTTCTTTAGATTTTTTTAATTTATGTATATCTTTTTATATTTTATTTATTAACTATAAAGTTTCTATTTACCTTATTTTAGATTATTTTTTTACCTAGTATTTATTAAAGATGAAAACTATATTAAAAACATTATATTAAAAATTATCTTATATTAATAGATACATACTAGATGATAAGGTGGTCTTTTGTCAAACTTTTTGTCAAGATTTTTAAAATTTATAGGATTTTTATTTTGTTTCGCAGTGTTTTTTGAGGTGGGTGTTGTTAGTTCATATACTATTATAACATCGGAGCCACCAAATATTGAAGAATTATTACAGATGCAAATAGATAAAGTATATGAAATAATTAATAGTAAAGAAGTGCAAGAGACATTAGGCCCTAGGTCAACTGAACTTAATATGACAAATAGAGATGAAGTATTAGATGTTTTATTAAATCAAACAAATACTAGTGGTATTGATTTACGCACATTAGAAGTTATAACATATAATGATACTTCAGATACTACAGTATTATGGCTTAATATTAGTGCTATGGCTTATCAAGATGATAATTACAACTATGGAAGTTCTTCAACAATTGTTATTAAAGAAACACCGAGATTTTTAATTAGAGCAACAGCAATTGGAAATTTAACATCTGAAGGAGTTAAAGTTATTTTATCAAGTATAAGAGTTGTTGAAATTAAAAGCGCTCTTAATAACACTTCAAACGCATCGGATTATAATTCAAGTAATTTATCAATGACAACTAATAAAACAAAGTATAAAAAATCATATAATTCATATAGGCGTTCATATAGTAATTCTAACAGTAATTCAAATAGTAATTCTAATAGTAATTCAAATAGTAATTCTAACAGTAATTCTAATAGTAATTCTAACAGTAATTCTAATAGTAATTCTAACAGTAATTATAACAGTAATTCTAATAGTAATTATAACAGTAATTCTAATAGTAATTCTAACACTAACTAATTCTTAAAATTAGGGATATAATGATTAAAATAATAGGTATAGGGCCTTCACCAAAAGATATGACTTTGCGTGCACTAGAAGCAATTGAGTCTTCTGATGTTATTGTTGGATATTATAAATATATTAATTCTATTAATCATTTAATTGAAGGTAAAGAAATCATTAAAAAAGGAATGGGGGATGAAATAGCTAGAGTAGAATTAGCTATTCAAAAACACTTTGATGGTAAAAATGTTGCTATTATAAGTTCTGGAGATCCGGGAGTATTTGGAATGGCTAATGTTTTTTTCCAAATAATAGGTAAATATGATAATATAGAATATGAAATAATTCCTGGAGTAACTGCTGCAAATTATGGTGCTGCACTTTTAGGAGCACCGTTACATGATTTTGCTGTTATTAGTTTAAGTGATATTTTAACACCTATTTCTGAAATTAAAAATAAAATCAAAGCTGCTAGTAATGCTAACCTTATTATTGCATTATATAATCCAATTAGTAAAAAAAGAACAGAACCTTTCAGAATGGCATTTGAAATTTTAAGAGATACTTTAGATCCAAAAACTCCTGTAGGTTATGTTAAAAGCAGTACTAATCCGATAACTATTAAAATTAATACATTAGAAAACATTACTTCAGAAGAAATTGATATGTCTACAATTTTAATAATTGGTAATTCTACTACATTCATTCAAGATAATCATATGATTACACCAAGAGGATATGTAATTAAACAAGAAATGCATGATTTATCCCGTAAATTCTATGAAGACTACTTAAATGGGGATATACAACCTGGTCCTAATTTTGAATGTGAGTATTATCCATGTCATAAAGAAGCAGAAAATTGTACATTCTGTTATTGTCCGTTTTATCCATGTGGAGATTCATCTACAAATGGGAAATGGATTAAAGGGAAAAATATATGGACTTGTCAAAATTGTGATTGGATACATAAAAATGATACAGTAGAATACATAAAACCAAAACTTGACGAAATACTAACAGAAACTGATGATTTAAAAAATAAGAAAAAAACATTACTTAAACTTAGAAGAGAATGTTTACATAAATAGATAATATATAATCTTATGGGGAGATGAGATTTGTCAAAGAGTGTAAAAGATATTTTAATTGAAATGAAGAATATTTCTGAGTTAATGGTTGATTTAGCATATTCTGCACTTTTATTTAATAGTAAAGATGCAGCAGAAGAAGTTAAAAAATTGGAAAATAAAGTTAATAGATTAAATTTTGAAATAAAAAAAGTATCCTTACTAGCAGCAAGATCTGTAGAGGATGCAGAAAAACTAACGGCTCTTTTAGAAGTTGGAGAAGCAGCAGAAACAATAGCAAATTCAGCAAAAGATATAGCAGATTTAGTATTGAAAGGAATAAAACCTCATCCAGTATTTAAAATGGTTATAGAAGAATCTGAAGAGATAATAAATAGAGTAACAATTGATAAAGGATCTGAAATTGCAAATAAATCTTTAGGTGAATTATTACTTGCAACTCGTACAGGTATGAGAGTAATAGCAATAAGAAGAAATGAAACATGGATTTATGGTCCTGATAGGAATACTATGTTATTAGAAGAAGATAATCTTATAGCAAAAGGAAATGAAGCAGGATATGAATTGTTAACAAAATTAGCAAAAAATGAAATGACATTAAATGATTTATAAAATTTATTAAGTACATTAAGGAGAATGCAAAATGAAAATTGGTGATATATGTGACGATATTAAAAAAGGCATTGAAGAAGGGTCGAGACTTTTCAGAAAAAGTCTTAACAATAATCACCAATTTGATTATTGCAATATCTAAAGAAACCATAACAAACCTACCAAAAAGAGCTATAAAGAATATAAACTCTTTTTATCAAGAAATAAAAAATGCACTTGGAGAAAGTTTCATTGCCTTAAGCATATGTGCTATAAGCGGATTATTTGCAGGAATACTTTTGACGAATATGGGTGATGTATTCGCAAAATTCCCTGGAATATTTGTTTTAATACCTGGTGCAATAGCTATGCGAGGAAATATATTTGGTGCACTAGGCTCTAGATTAAGTTCAGAACTACACATTGGTATTTTGTCTCCAGAACTTAAAAAATCACCACTACTAAAACAAAGCATATCAAGTTCAATAATTTTAACATTTTTATTATCATTATTACTAGCATTTGCATCTAAAGGATTATGTGAAATAACAGGTCAAGCTTCAATGCAGTTGTTCGATTTTATAATTATATCTATATTAGCAGGATTAATTTCATCATTAATACTTTTACCATTAACTATTATAATTGCTCTTAAAAGTTATGAAAATGGTTGGGATCCAGATAATGTAACTACTCCTTTAATAGCAGCATTAGGAGATTTATTTACAATTCCTTCTTTAATGTTGTCACTATTTATATTAAATTTACTAGATTATCTTATAATAAAAATCATATTGGTTATATTATTCATATTTATGGCTATTTTGTTTCTTATACGTGGATTACAATTTGATGATTATGTAAAAACTGTTATAACTGAAAGCACTCCAATTTTAATTCTATGTTCTATTTTGGGAACTGGAGCTGGAACTATCTTAAACAGTAAACTTTCTTTAATATTGAATAATCCATCAGTACTCACACTAGTTCCTTTATTTTCAGGCCAAAGTGGAAATCTAATTAGTATATTAGGCGCTAGATTATCATCTGGTTTACATTCAGGTAATGTTGAAGTTGCAAGTATGCCTAAAAAAGGAGCATTAATAAATTTTGCAATAATATTAATTTTAGGTTTAATTATATATCCTTTAATTGGAGTTTTAGTACATATTTCCACTATTACTCTAGGAATAACTTCTTTAGGTTTAAATAATATTGTTTTAATAAGTTTATTTGCAGGATGTATTTTAATTCCATTTATTATGATAATATCATATTACTTGAGTTATCTTTCATATAAAGAAGGATTAAATCCGGATAATATTGTCATTCCATTGTCAACTAGCATAACAGATCTTCTTGCTAATTTTTGTTTGATATTAGTAGTTATGATATTTTTAGGAATACCTTTAACTAGTTTATTTTAATAAATATTATTGAATTTATGTATTATTTTTAAATTATAACATTTTCAATGAAAAAATTATATATGTCTCTTATTTTAAGTATGAAGCAGTTAATATTCTTTATTTTATTTTAAACTAGTTAATATTCGGGTTTTTAATAATAGTATAATTTGAAATTATCCTATTATATTATGATTGCCTTATTTTGGATAAAAATATGTTTAATAAACTCTTAATTAGTTAAATTAGCCCGGATTATCCTTTTTTATTCAAATAAGCCTTTTAAATAATTTAATCAATTTATGAGTAAACTAAAAACTTTTAATAGTCCTTATTTTCTTTTAAAAACTTTTAACAGAGTTTTTTTTTT
>CADBMS010000145.1 GCA_902795935.1 uncultured Methanobrevibacter sp. | reverse complement strand
TTCCTATAACAAATACTTTATTAAATGTAAAATTTTCAAATGAACCTACGGACGAAGAAAAAAAATTAGGTTATAAAACTATTTTTAGTGGAGGGTGTAAATTTCCAGCGTAGTTTGATATACTTAAAAAATATTCTATTACAAATACAAATAATGAAATTATATTAATTTTAAATTATAATAATCTTCCTTTGATTGCAAAAAGTAATTTTACTTTTACAAAACAAGGTGGGAGTGGTACTAATGGAACTATTTATCAAATAAAGATTGAAGAAAAGGGAAATGAAAGTAATTTATATGACCCCTATTTTGAATTGGATGTAAATAATCCTTACTCTAGTATTGATAGCAATCTTAAACAAGAATTTCAAGTCTCAGCTTGGAAAAACGGAGAAAAAGTAGATAATCAAGATAGTAACTGGTCTTTTGTTAATAACGATGGAGGAACTGAACTATATAGTTTTACATCTTCTCCTACTCAACCAGTGTCTGAAATAACAGTTGTAAATAAAACGGGTGATCCTAAAAATTATATAGATAAAACATTATAGAATATTTTAAAAGTATAGACAACAATTAATGGATTAAAATATTATGCTACTAAAAGTATTGTTACTATTTTTAGTTATGACAATAATTATCACATTAGAATTAAAAAAGGCTCTGGTTTTAGATAGGTTTTATATAGTTCAGATGGTATTAATCCTTCTTATGATGAAAGAACTCCTTTTGAAGTTAATGTTTATAAAAAAGTTAATGGAATATAGGAGGACGTTACTAATAAGACAGGATAGGGTTTAAATTATACATGGTCAGTAGTAAGTAATTATTTAACGTTAATTGAAAGTGTAAAAAATACTTGTAAAATAGCTCCTGTCAATATCTATACTGGTGAAAATTGTTCTTCTGCTGCGGTTAAAGTAGAAGTTATTAATCAAGACAAAAAAATTATAGGAATAGCACATATTCCAATTCAGTTTATTGTAAATAGATATGCTAATGCTGCTTTAAATGATTGGGATGGCATGGCAGTTAAAACTTAGGAAGGTTATATTTTATCACCTCAAGTTGGAGCAGGTAAAAAAGATACTAGTAATCGTTTTACTGGAATTGTTCTTGGTGTTGAGCAAACTAGTAACAAAGAAAAAGTTGGTTTATTAGGATATTCTAAAGGTCAACAAAGTATTTTTTTAAATTCTGAAACTGGTGGAGCAGAATTTGGGATTAAAGAAGGTGGTAAAATTATTATAGATCCATCAAATGGTAATGCTAAAATTAAATCGGGTAATTATATAGATGGTGCGTCCGGAATGGAGATTGATTTATCTAAGCCTTATATAAAATTTGGTTCTGGAAATTTTGAAGTAGCATCTAATGGATATATTACAGCTAAAGGTGGCGGTAGTATAGCAGGATGGGAAATTCAATCTAATCCAAATCCAGATAGATTATATAAAGGAAATACAGGTATGTCTTCTTCTGGGTTAGATACTAAAACAATTGGAGCAAATTTACCAAATGAAACTGCTAGTGTTGCTTTCTATGCTGGACCTAATAATTTTTATGTAACACATGATGGTTATTTATTTAGTAAATCTGGTCAAATAGCAGGATGGAAAATAGAATCTGATAAATTAAGTAAAGGAAATGTTGAAATAAACTCAACCCCTGGAGATAATAACAATAATAAAGCATTTAAATGCGGAGATAATTTTTATGTTCGACATGACGGATATTTATTTTCTAAAGATGGTAATATTGGTAGTTGGGTTATAAAACCAAAAGCTTTTACAGATTAGAATGGTTTAATTGGATTGGCTCCAAATTCTACTGATTCTACCCCTTTTGCTTTTTGGGTAACAAAAGAAAATAATGGAAAAAATGAATTAAAATTTGGAATTGAACATACGGGTTATATGGAAGCTACATATGCAAAAATCGGAGGTTGGGAAATTGGTGAAGGCGGTTTATACGCAGCTTCATCAAGTGGTCAAGATAATAACAGTTCATCAACAAAAACGATAAGAGTATATGAATATAATCCAACAACAGGAAAAGGAAAATT
>CADBMS010000144.1 GCA_902795935.1 uncultured Methanobrevibacter sp. | reverse complement strand
TTTGAAGTGTTAGATGGTGTTGAATTGATTAAAAAAGAGTCTTTAAATCCAATAGATAATCAAGAAAATGATAAATTACTAAAAACATTCATTTCAGCAAAGAAAGTTGAAGGTTGTTCTGATAGAACACTAACTTATTATAAAACAACAATTAAAAAGATGTTAAGAAAAGTTAATAAAAAAATAGAAACCATAAACACAGATGATTTGAGAATATATCTTGCAGAATATAAAGAAGAAACAAAAGCAAGTAAAACAACCGTTGATAATATACGTAGAGTATTATCCAGTTTTTTTAGTTGGTTAGAAGATGAAGATTATATCCTAAAAAATCCTGTACGAAGAATACATAAAATAAAAACAGGACGTGTAGTAAAAGAAGTACTAAGTGATGAACATTTTGAAATATTACGGGATAATTGTGAAAACATACGGGATCTTGCAGTGATAGAACTATTAAACTCAACAGGAATACGAATAGGAGAATTAGTAAACTTAAACATTGATGATGTAAGATTTAATGAAAGAGAATGTATTGTCCTTGGTAAAGGAGATAGCGAAAGAACAGTATACTTTGATGCAAAAACAAAAATTCATCTGTTACAATATTTAGATTCTCGAACTGATGATAATCCTGCATTATTTGTTTCATTTAAAAAACCATATTCAAGGATTGGTATACATGGAATTGAACGTAGAGTACGAGACCTTGGTAAAAAATCAAATATTAAAAAAGTACACCCACATAAATTCAGAAGAACAATGGCCACCAATGCAATAGACAAAGGAATGCCAATAGAACAAGTACAAAAACTATTAGGCCACGTACAAATAGACACAACCATGCAATACGCAATGGTAAACCAAAACAACGTTAAAAACTCACACAGAAAATATCTGAGTTAAAAAGAGAAATAAAAAAGAAATAGTAACATGTATCCATAAACATGTTATCTCTTTTTACCAATAAATTTTATACAAATATTTGTTTAATTATTATGTAGAACGTAGGTTTACATTATCTAATTAAGTATTATGCTTTTATTGCATAAAATAAAACACTATAATTTGTATTAGTTTAATTAATAATTACTTTATAATTGAGAGTTTATTAAATTGCAACTTTTAAAAGTAGTTTAAAGGTTATATGTGTTATTTGTATATTTATTAATATTTTAGATGATTATAGTTTAGTTTTTTGTTTTTATTTTTGTTGTTGTGTGTTATTTATTATTTATTTAAGAATTTTTTTATTGAAAAAAATAATCTTGGTAAAATATTTATGGTATGGTGAAATATAATATTACTTAGTAATAATAAATATGCCAGGAGGGTTTTTTTTTGGTGTTAGTTACAACTAAGATATATGCAAAATATCAGACTACTATTCCTGCTGAAATTAGGCGGAAACATAATGTTGAATGTGATGATGTTGTTGAATGGGAAGAAACAGATTCTGGAGAGATTATGGTTTCTTTCAGGAAAAAATTAAGTTTTAAAGACATGGAAGGAGCAGGAACCTTAAAAAATCCAACAAACGCGGTCCAATTAGAGCGGGAGTTATATAAATGAAATTATTATTGGACACTAATTTCATAGTAGCATATATTCTACCAGAAGACGAATTACATAATAGAGCTGTAAAATTAGAAAACACTGAAAAAATAAGCTCTTCCAATGAATGCTATATATCTAATCAAATAATAACTGAAGTAGTGAATGTTATAGGACAAAATGATAGCGTAGAAATTGCTAAAAATGCATATAACATGATGATGGATAATTTTATTTGTATTAACGAATATGAAATCCCTGGCTTTAATAATTCAGTACTTAGCACATATAAAAGACTCAACCGTAAAAAAGACAAAAATCTTAAAGTAAAACACAGATTAGGATTCACTGATTGTGCAATCATAACTACTGCTAAATTATATAACCTAGAGGCAATAGTTAGTTTTGATAAAGCATTTTTAAAAAATAATATGATTAAAATCATTCACTAAAATAATATTTTTCTTTTTGAAACATGAGGATGTGATGCAAAAATTTTAAGTGATTTTTGTTTTTTCTGATTTGAGTGTCTGCCAAAAAGGAATTTGTGTATAAAAATTTTTTCTTTATAGTTGCTTACAAAACTTTTTTTATAGTTATTT
>CADBMS010000143.1 GCA_902795935.1 uncultured Methanobrevibacter sp. | reverse complement strand
CACCATAAAAAGCAAATTTTATAGATTTTATCAACACTTCACAATTTCTTATCCCATTTTCGACTGCACACACCTCTAAAATTTTTAGCACCAATAATTTCAAATATTTTACCCAATAAAAATAAGTTTAGGCTCATTTGAATCATAATTTAACCCCAGTAACATTTTTATCACCAAACAACCATATGTTACTATCAATATTTAAATTATTCGATTCAAAACAACCCATTTTTAATTTAACAAAAAAATAAAACAACAGCACAATAAAATAATAACAAACAAAACTCAAAAATATAAAAATAAGTCCAAATTGAAGAATTAAAAATATAAAAAAATCTAGCACCCTATAAATTCTATTTGTGTGCAAAATAGAATTTTATTTTATTATCAGTTACTTCATCTACTCTTGCAAATCCAAATCGTTCTAATTGAACTATGTCATTTACTTTTAGGTTTTTACATTCTGGTTCACAGTATCCAAATACTGAGGATGAATCTGGCATAATTACTTCTGCTTCAATATTATCTTCTATTGGCACCCATTGAACTATTTGTGCTTTTATTTCGCGTGCATCTTCAAAGGATGTGCTGTGGTATTCTGCAACATCATTATTGATTGATATATTTGCAGCATCCATTAATCTTAAGATTTTACCATTTATTATGTCATTATTAGCTAAATAAACTTCATTAGTAAAAGATAATGTTCTGTTTCCTCTTTCTAAAAAGTCTGGGTGTAATGGCCTTATTACATTTCTACAATCAAATTCTGGTAGGTTGTTAATTGTTATTTTTTGTGGGTTTTCTACAAAGAAGTATCTGTTTACTTTTTCTTCTAGGATGTTTCTATTTAATCCATATATTTTTTTCCAACTTATGGAGGAATCTGACATTTTTACTCCAATTTCTATCATGAAATTGTATATTGTTTCTTTTTGAATCCCTCTTCTTGCTATTGCTCGTAGTGTTCCTAATTTTGGATCATCCCATCCCATATATTCTCCATTTTTAATTCCTTCCATTGCTTTAGATGTACTTAATGCAATATCTTCCATTTTTAAACGGCCATAGTGAATAAATTCCGGGATTTCCCAGTTTAGGTGTTGGTATAAATATTTTTGCTTTTCTGTGTTAGCTAAATGGTCTTTTCCTCTTAATACATGTGTCATTCCCATTAAATAATCATCAATAGCAACTGAAAAATTCATCATTGGGTATATTTTGTATTTAGTTCCTATTCTAGGGTGTTCTTCGTTTACAATTCTCATTGCTACCCAATCACGTATTGCAGGATTTTTATGTTCAATATCTGTTTTAATTCTTAGTACTGCTTTTCCTTCTTGCATTTCAGGGAATTGTTCCCATAATTTCATGTTTTTTTCTGTGGAGTTGTTTCTACATGGACATGGTTTACAGTTATCTTTAAGTTTTTTAAACTCAACACTATCACAAGTACACATGTATGCAGCACCTGATTTAATTAATTTTTCTGCATATTCATAATAAATTTCAAATCTATCACTTTGGTAATAAATGTTATCTGGTTCGATGCCTAACCATTGAAGATCTTCTAATATCATATCATAAGCATCTGGAAATACCCTTTTAGGGTCAGTGTCTTCTATTCTTAAAATGAGTTTTCCATCATATTTTTTAACATATTCTGCATTGGGTACTGCTGCTCTTGCATGGCCTATGTGTAATGGTCCACTTGGGTTTGGTGCAAATCTCATTACAATGTTTTCATGAGCTCCAGGAAGTTGTGTTAATCCTTCTTCTTTTTTTTGTTTTTTTGTTTCTAATTTGATGTCTAAATTATCTATTTCTTCTTGTTGTTCTTTTAAACTTAAATTATTTACTTTAGCAACAATTTTACCAGATATTTTACCTATTTTTTTTGCATCTTTTCTTAATTCAGGTTCTTGGCTCATTATTGAACCCATTACTGCACCAGGATTTGCATTTCCTTTGTGTTTTACAGCATTCATTAAAGCATGTTTATAAACTATTTTTTCTAAGTCGTCCATAATATTCACTTATATTTAATATTTTATTTAGAAATTAATTTTCTTTTTTTGATTTTAAAAATAATAATAAAACAAATGATTGTATTATTATCATTTTTTTTTATGATTGTCTTTCTAAAACAAAATCTGCTATCAACATTAATGCACGTTTAGCTTCAGAATCATCCAATATTTCAAGTAGTTGTTTAGCCTTATTCACATTTCCTTGTGCAACATTATGAGCATAATTAATTGAATCATATTTATTGAATAAATTAATTACATCACCTACATGGTTAGGATTATTTTCTTTTAAAAGTGAAATTAATCTTTCACAATCCTCATCAGGTGCATCAGCTAAAGTTTTAACTACCATCAAAGTCATCTTACCCCCAACAATATCACTACCAACAGGCTTACCTAAAGATTCTTCATCACTAATAACATCAAGATAATCATCTTGAATTTGGAATGCTAAACCAATTAATTTACCATATTCCTCCATTGCCAAAATAACTTCATCACTAGCCCCACCAATAATAGCACCTGATTTAGTAGCAGCTGCAATTAAAGCACCTGTCTTCTTATAAATCATATCCATATATTGTTCCTCAGTAACATCAAACTTACCTTCAAAACTCATATCCTCTGCTTGACCCTCACAAATTTTAACACAAGCATCAGCAACAACAGCTAAAGCATCACTAAGTTTCTTATAAGAGTTACTATCTACAGATGTCTCTAAAACAAGTTCAAATGCTTTAGAAAATAAAATATCTCCAGCAAGAATTGCCATAGGTTCACCCCAAAGCGTATGAACTGCCGGATTACCTCTACGAATATCATCTTGATCCATAATATCATCATGAATCAAAGAAAAAGTATGAATCAATTCAATAGCTGCAGCTGTTTTAAAAGATTGTTCAAAAACACCACCAACAGCATCACAAGCTAAAATAGTTAAAGCAGGCCTTAATTTCTTACCACCAGAATTAAACAAATGATTAGATGCATTATATAATTCTTCAGGACTAATAGCGGATAACGAATTTTCAATTTCATTATCAATATTTTTAGAATATTTTTTTAAAATTTCAGTTACTTCACTCAATTACACCCCTCCGTCAAATACTTGAGCCTGACCATTTCTTAAAACATGAACATCTTTACCCATTTTATATCCTTCTTCCTCAGCTAATTCTGCAAAAGCAGACAACATCCTTAAATTACCTTGAGTAGGAATGATATGTGCAGGATTTAACATTTGAATAAAATCTCTATAATCCTCTCTACAAGCATGTCCTGAAACATGAGCATTAGGATATATTCTAGCACCACAACCTAATAACCTACGTTCCATCAAATTACGATTCGCAATATTATTTTGAGTAGGAATAACTGGTGCAGATAAAACAACAACATCATGCTTTTGAATATTAAAAGGTGTTTTCCCATTAGCTATACGTGGAAGTAAACTAGTATGTTCACCTTGATGACCATCAGTAATTATTAAGTAGTTATCCCTTTTATATTCTACTTTAGCAAGTGCCTTATCCACATCATTAGGATTACCATAAATCTTAGATTTTTTAGGCAAATCTAACAAATCCATATCTACAGCCAAAGAACAATATTTATCCATATTTTTACCAAGTAAAAATATTTTACGCCCACTATCACGAGCAATATCCACTATAGATTGAATTCTCTCAATATTAGATGCAAATGTGGCCACAATTAAACCAATTTCATCCCTTAAAGAATTTTTCAAAATATCATCTAAAATCATTTTAGCAACAATTTCAGAATAATTTTTAACCTGACTTTTATTATCAATATTAATAGAACCTGTAATTAAAGTTAGAACACCTTTACGACCCAATTCTAAAAATCTGTTATAATCTGGTGGTGAAGATATTTTTTGATGATTATCAAATTTAAAATCATTAGCATAAATAACAATCCCCTCAGGAGTATGTAATGTAGCTATAACCGATTGAGGAATACTATGAGTACTCCTTATAAATTCTAAAACCAAATATGGCGAAATCTGATATTTTTCTCCAGGATTTAAAAGTTGTAATGAATTATTCACTTTAAATTTCTTTTCTTCATTTATGATTTGTTCAATGAGTTTTAAAGTATATTGAGTTGCAATTATAGGAGCATCATATCTGTGTGCTAATTTAGATATAGCACCAATATGATCTAAATGACCATGAGTACATACAATTGCTTTTACTTTACCATCAACATCCCTCATTAACGTATCATCAGGAATTATTCCATCTTCTATTAAATCCAAACTATGTAACCTTGAAATATCTTGATTAACACGTAATTTTAATTTATTAATATCCAAACCCATATCAAATATAACTACATCAGCACCTACCTTAACTGCAGTCATATTTTTTCCTATTTCCTGATACCCCCCAACTGCAATTACTTCTACAGACAAAATTAGCTCCTCCTTGCATAATCAATTGTATTAAATCCTCTTTCACATAACCATTCTTTAGTTTTGCCCCGAATAATTAAATTAGTAGACTTAAGTTCATCTAAATTAGATGCACCAACCAAAAACATTACAATTTTTAAAGCATCAACATATTTATTAATAACTTTTATAACTTCTTCATGACCAATATAAGCCGCTTTCAATAGAGGAGTAGCAACACCTGCAACATTAGCACCTAAAGCAATTGCTTTAGCAATATCTAAACCACTTCTAATTCCACCAGATGAAATTAAAGGCAATTCTGGTGCAACACTATTAACTTCAATTGTGCTTATAGCAGTTGGTATTCCCCAATCCCAAAACAACTTACCCAAATCAGCATCAGCAGCACGATAAGTTTCTACTGCAGCCCAACTAGTTCCTCCAGCTCCAGCCACATCAATACAAGAAATTCCTTGTTTTATTAATTTATAAGCATCTTCTGCACTTATCCCAGCACCAGTTTCTTTAACAATAATTGGAACATCAACTAACTTAACAATATCTGAAATTGAATCAACAACACCCTCAGAATTAACATCACCCTCAGGTTGAATAGATTCCTGTAATGGATTCAGATGAATAGCTAATGCATCTGCTTCAACCATATCTACTGCCTTAGAAGCCAATTCTATTTGAGGAGCACCAATGTTACCAATCAATAAAGAGTTAGGAGCATTAATTCGTGCAACTTTATAAGTTTCAACTAAATTTGGATGTTTTATACCTGCTCTTTGACTTCCAAGACCCATACCAATACCTAATTTTTCAGCAGCAATAGCTAATTCTTTATTAATACGTAAAGCAGATGGATGACCACCAGTCATTGCAGAAATAATTAAAGGTAATTTTAATTCATTACCAAATAATTCTGTGCTTAAATCAATTTTTTCTTTATTTATTTCAGGAAGTGCACGATGAATAAATTCAATATCTTCAAATCCTGTTTTTTTGTTTTTGTATTGCACATCATAATGTGTACAAAATAATAAATGTTCTAATTTCCTATTTGAAATCATAATATTTCCCTTTTTTCATCTAATATAATATAAATCAAGATTAATCAATTTTTACAATAGTACCTATAGTTTCATCACCAAGCAATGCATTTTTCATTAAATTTGGATTATTTGCATTAATTATTTGAGAATTTATTCCCAACTCTGCAAGACATAATAATTCTTTTATTTTTCCAAACATTCCACCTGTAACATCAATATTTGTAGTGGAATCTTGAGAATCCAAATCATTTAATGAACTAACTTGATGTATTAATTTTGAATCAACATTTGTTTTTGGGTTTTTATTATAAACTCCATCAACATCAGTACCTAAAATTACTTTATTAGGACGTAATTCTCGAGCTAAATAATTTATAATTTGATCACCAGAAATTACAACCAAATTAATATGTTCATTTACATCCAATATCACATCACCATACAAAACAGGCACTAAACCCAAATCCAAATATTTTTTAATTAAATCAATATTTGATTGGATAATTCGTTTATTTTCAGCCATAAAAATTGAAGATGGTTGAACTGCTATTGCAGGAATATCAAATTCTATTAAAGCATCACAAACATAAGTATTGAGTTTTTTAGTGCAGTTATTTGTTATAGAAAAACCCTTTCGTTTATAATTAAAATCATTTTCATCTTTAAAAATGGAACCAATATCATACTTATTTGCAAAATTATGACCAAAAGACCCTGCACCATGAACTACAATTAATTTTTCTTTAGAATTATTGATTAAAACACTTTTAATTTCATTAGCTAATCTTTTTAAAGCACCATAATTACATATTGGATCTTTTGAATCTTTATTGGTTATTATACTTCCTCCAAGCTTTAAAATAATCATATCATTGCACCTTAATCTAATTATGAATAATTACTCCATTTTTAGAGAAATTTGCTTCTAATGCATTTTCTGTTATTTGTAATTCTTTTAATACTTCTTTTCTTTTACCAGGACATAATGCAATTATACTGCCCCCACCACCAGCTCCAGTTAATTTAGAACCTATTGCTCCTGTTTTTCTAGAAGTATAAATCATGTTTGATAATTCTAATGTATTTACACCAATTGCATCTAATAAACCTTGATTAATATTTAATAAATCCGCTATTACTTGAAAATCATTTTTAGTTAATTTTTCTTTATCAAATATTTCCTTAGCTTGCAAAGTTATATTGCCAATAGCATCTAGTAATGAATTAATTAATACAGGATAATGCTCTTTTAGTTTTTTAACTTTTGCAACCATCTGACGAGTATTTCCTCTTTGAGATGCATATCCAATGATTATATCCCCAAAACTAGCACTTAATTTAGTTACTTTAGAATTCTCATCTAAAAAAATTAATCCGCCATAAGCACTAGTAGCAGTATCTAATGGGCTTGCTGAACCTTGCACATTTAGTTCTACATTATGTGCAGTTTTAGCTATTTCATCTAAATTTAATTCTTTATTATAATAATTATCTAATGCAGCAATTAATGCCACTGTTATTGCAGCTGAAGAACCCAAACCAGCACCAATAGGCAAATCTAATGCTAAATCAATATTAATTGGATTAAGATAATCATGTTTTAATTTTAATACTTCAAAAATATATTCAACAATTCCTTCTTGACCAGATAACATATGAAATTCTTTTTTCTCAAAATCCATTACAGATTTAATATTTAAATCATCACAAGCAAAGATTGTTTTCGATTTTGAAGGAGTAATTGTTATTTTTGCACGAATATCCACAGCAATAGATATTGCTGGTTTTTTATATACAACTGCATGTTCTCCAAAAAGTATAAGTTTTCCTGGTGCAGATGCAATAGATTTTTTCATGACTTATTAAACCACCTTTAGTTATATAAAGAAAAGAAGTCTTGAAAAAAACAATATTATTCAAATAATATTTCAGAGGCATAACCCACAACAGCAGCATAATCTTTAGTTATATCTCCACTAGTTGCATATTTTAAAAACTGTGAATTATTTGCATTATTACTTTTTGCAAAAATTAATGTTGCTGCCACTGGCCCATAACCACAAATTGTAATGTTATGTTCTTGTATTTTAGAATACATACCTGATACATCGAAATTTGATATTGAATCCAACAAAGAGTAATCTTGTTTACTTGCAATATCCTGTGATTGATAATGTGTGAAATCTGTACTTGCTAATACTATAATATCTTTATCAAGTTCATTTTTTGCATTATTTATTGCTTCTGCAACATCCTTAGCCGTGTTAATATCTTGAAGACCCATAGAAATTGGAACAACTTTAAAATCTTCATTAAAATACTGTAAAAATGGTAATTGTACTTCACAACTATGTTCTTTTAAATGTGCTAAGTTATCTAAATCCATAATATTTGAATTTTCAAATAAATAATTAGTAAATTCAGTATCAACATTAACATTACCTAATGGAGTTTTCCATTGTTTATCTGATGAAATTGAAACACCACTACCGAGTCCTGTATGATTTGGACATAATATTACAAATGTTTCGGGAAAACCATCTTCAACAATTTTATAATAAGAATGTGCTGCTATGGGTCCAGAATACATATATCCCGCATGAGGGACTATTGCACCTTTTATTTCTCTAATATGACCCATAATAGGTATGTTTCCAGGACCTAAATCATGCATGAAACAATGTTCTATACATTTTTTAAGCATATCCGGTTTATTTTCATAAAAAATCCCTGCAACAGCAGGTTTTCTTATCATACAAAAACACCACGATTATTTTTTTCTAATTATAACTTCTTTTTCTGAAAATCACAATATTCTAGTGAATTTTTTTAATTCTGTTTTTATTATAAGAGGGTAATAAAAAAAGGATTAAAAAAAATTATTTGAATTTTAATTCAAACTCAGTAGCAGGAATATCTAAAAATTCATCTTCTTTTAATATTCCTTTTTCCCTTAATAATTGAGTTGCAAGTAACCAGTAAACTAAAGCAATAGCTTTTCTTCCTTTGTTATTTACAGGTACTGCTAAATCCACATTTCCAAGTAAGTTTTCAGTATCACATAATGCAACTACAGGAATACCAATTTGTTGAGCTTCAATAATCGCTTGGAAATCTGATCTAGGGTCAGTTACAACCAATACTTTAGGTTCTATAAATTTAGCATAATTTGGATTAGTTAATGTTCCAGGAATGAATCTTCCAGGGATAGTCATTACACCTGTTTTTTCTCCAAATTTTTTAACAGGGGATTGACCATATTGTCTAGTGGATACAACAAGTATATCATCCATATCATATTTAGATAAAAATTTTGCTGCAGAAATAAGAGTTTCATTAGTTTTTCGAACATCCAATACATATAATCCATCAGATCTTAGACGATAAATGAATCTTTCCATATCTTTGGTTTTTTGTTGGGTCCCTATGTGTAAACCAGCTGCTAAATACTTATCTAAAGGTATTAATAAATCATCTGACATAATAATCACTTTTTTATAATTGTTCTAATTTCATTTTACATTAATAGTTGTTTAGTTTTTTAAATTGTTTTATAAATTATAATAAACTGGAATAAAAAGAAAATAAAATCTTTAAATTAAAGTTATTATTTTGTTAATTTAGCCATTTTAGGATTAGCTAATTCTTCTTCAATCCGGATTAATTCATTAAGCTTTGCTATTCTTTCTCCACCTAATGCTCCAGTTTTAATTATAGGTGCTCCGAATCCAACAGCAAGATGTGCTATTGTATCATCAGTAGTTTCACCAGATCTATGAGAAACTACAGGAGCATAATTATGTTCTTGTGCTAATTTAACCGTTTCATATGTATCTGTTAAAGTTCCTATTTGGTTTGGTTTGATAATAATTGCATTACCTGCTTTTTTATCAATTCCTTCTTGTAATATGTTTTTGTTAGTTACGAATATATCGTCTCCACAAATTAAACATCGATCTCCACATTTAGCAGTTAAATCTGCAAAACCATTAAAATCAGACTCATCTAATGGGTCTTCTACATATAACATATTATATCTTTCAATGATTTCTTTTACGAACTCAATTTGTTCACCAGTATCACGAGAAATTCCCTCTTGTTCATATACATATTTTTCTTTTGAAGAATCCCACATTTCACTTGCAGCAATATCTAAAGAAGGCCTGATAATAATACCTAATTCATCTCCAACTTCTTCACACGCTCTAGATTGTATTTCTAAAGCTTGTTCATTAGTTAAGTTAGGTGCCCATCCACCTTCATCACCTTTACCACCAGTAAATTGTTTATCTTTTGCTTGAATAAGTTCTTTTATTCTTTTATGAACACTAGAATTTGCAAATACTGCTTCAGTTATATTATTTGCACCAGCAGGGATTACTAAAAATTCCTGTATATCAGGAGCGTGTTTACCTGCATGTGCTCCACCATTAATCATGTTACCTAAAGGATAAGGTAACTCGAGTTTCATATTACCTCCTAAAAACTTGTATAGAGGCATATTATATGAAGATGCTGCTGCTTTAGCTACGGCCATTGAAACCGCAACTGTAGTGTTTCCACCTATTGATGAAAGATTATCAGTTCCATCAATTTCTTTTAAAACCATGTCAATATCTATATGATCTTCAGCATCCATTCCTATTAATTCAGATGAAACTAAATCTTCAACTTCACTAATAATTTTATCTACACCACAATCAGGAAATGCTACTACTTCTCTAGATCCAGTACTTGCTCCACTAGGTGCAGCAGCCCTTCCAAATCCATTCCAAGTAATTACATCAACTTCTATAGTAGGGTTTCCTCTACTATCTAAAATTTTACGTACACGTACATCTTCAATTACGCTATCCATAAAAAACACCTCGTATAAGAATAGTTACATGCACTATTTTCTTATATCTAAAGGGATAAGTTTCTTTTTAAGCTCTAATGTTGCTATATCTATAGGATCAATAGGTTCTTCAACTTTAACTAAGGGTTTTGCACCCATTGCTAATTGTAATGCTCTTGCACCTATAATCCTAGCTTTTTCAAATCTGGTCAAATTACTTGATACTATCTTTTCATCCTCCAGAATCATTAAATTAATAATCAATATCCTTTTGAAAAATCATGAATAATATATTATAAATTTTCAAGATTTTGTTATATTCCCATCACCATGTTTCCACATGAGTAATTAACATTCGTCTACAACAGTATCTGGTGATTCCTAAATCGTCAAGTACTGCTTTTGGGTCTTCACCTTTAGCAATTCTATCTTGATACTCATCAAAATATGCGGATACTGGTTTACCACAACTTATACACCTTATTGGAATCATTTTATCCTCTGATTTTGTTAATTAATTGCATTTCTTTATATTAAAAAAATGTGGGAAGATATCGTACTTAACGATAACTTTTTTGTTTTCTAGCACGAGCTCCTTTACCACCATATTTTTTAGGCTCAGAACGTCTTGGATCCCCAACTAACATAGTTCTATCATATTGAGAGAAAACTTCTTTTAAGTTCATGTCATTAGTCCATTGAATTAAACCTTTAGCAATAACCATACGGGCAGCTTCTGCTTGTCCAACTATTCCTCCACCAATAACTTTGATATCAATGTCAACATCATTGATTACATCACCAGCTAATGTTAGTGGTTCTAATATTTTATTACGAGCTATTACTGGATCATATAGTTCTACTGGAACTTTATTTACTCTTACTCGTCCTTTTCCTTCACGTAAAGTACCTCTAGCAATAGCAGTTTTTCGTTTTCCACTTGTATGTACAACTTTAGTCATTATTACACATCCTGCGATTAAAATTTAGCTCCTAGAAGTTTGGAAATTTCACCAAGCTCCATGCCTTTTTTAACAGCACCAGCTTTTGCTTCTGGCACATTTACTGTTTCTTCATCTGTAAATTCACGAGGAACGCCTACAAATGCTTTTAAATTTTTATAAGCCATTCTTCCAGTTGTTTTTTTGTAAGGTAACATTCCCCTTACAGTTCTCCTGAAAATATCATCTGGTCTTCTTGGATATTTAGGACCTAAATCCCTAGGATTAGAAATACTTGCTCTATCAACTCTTTGTTTATACTTAGCATAAGCCCAATCTTTATTTCCAGTGAGAATTATTTTTTCTGCATTAAGCACTATGACATTTTCTCCTTCAAGAAGTTTTTTACTAACAATACTTGCTAGTCTTCCTAAAATATGTCCTTTTGCATCGATAATCATAATAAACACCATTATTTATTCTAATATTTTGACGTTGCTACCTTTAGGATTTTCTTCCAGAAGAGCATCAATGTCTAGGCATTTACCGCCTGCATTTTCAATTTTTTTCTGAGCTGATTCTGAGAACGATAATGCTGCTACAGTTACTTTGTGGCTAATTTCACCACTACCTAAAACTTTCCCTGCAATAATAATAGTTTCATCATCATCAGAATTTCTATTAATTGTTGATAAATTAACTTCAGCTTGTCTTCGAGTGGATCTCTCTAATCTTTTAGCAATATTTTTCCAAATTGCCACATTTTCAATGTTTGATTGTTTTTTGAGAGTTCCTATGAGTTTAGTTAAATTTGGATTAGTTTTGGTAACTTTTCTTACCATAATATGCCTCCATTATACTATTTCAATAATCTTGTCTGCTTTGTCTGATAATACATCACAAGCTTTGAGTAAAACCTCTTCTGGAGGGATTGACCCATCAGTCTCAATTTTGAAAATGAATTTTGAATCATCAAAACTTATATTGATAACTCTATCATCACATGCTCTGTAACAACTTTTACACATGGAACAATTAGTTAAATCCATGATTTCAACTTTATTGTTGTTGTATTGTAGTACACCCCTTGGACAAGCACCTGCACAGTTACCACAGGAAGTACATTCATCACCAAAAGTTAATTCAGGATAAAATTTATATGCACATACAATTGTTGGTTGCCATTTTGCATGTTCTTTTCCAATTCCTAATTGTGCATAAGCTTCAAGACATACTTCTTCATCTTCTTTGAGTTTTAAAAGAGGTATAGTGTCATATACTGGTTTTATTTTTTGATCTAATGATTCTAAGTCTTTAGAATAAACTACACATGGACCTTTTTTATTAAGAGTCATTGGCACACTACATTGAGGGCAATACTCCCCACAATCACACTCATCAGGCATGACTAACCCTTCAATTGATTTAATATCCGAGGCTATTGGCAATAATCCCAATCTATGTGCTAGAACTTCATTGAACATGGCAGAATCATTTTTTACAAGATTCACATCATCTATTGCAATAGTTGGCACTTCCATCATACAAATTCTTCTTATTGCATTGACAAAAGCAATATCTGCCCCATTTACCATGAACACTAGTTCATCTTTATTCTTATTAATGACTTCAAATTCCATATTAGACCCTTCTTCCTCTTTTACCTCCAGGTCTTCCAGTACCATCATGAGGTATAGGAGTTACATCTTCAATTTTACCAATCCGTATTCCTGCTCTAGCTAAAGCCCTTATAGTTGCTTGAGCCCCAGGACCCGGAGTTCTAGGACCATTTCCACCAGGAGCACGTACTTTAATATGTAATCCTGTAATTCCTTTTTCTTTTGCATCGTCTGCTGCACGAGTAGCTGCTTCCATTGCTGCAAAAGGTGAAGCTTCTTGTCTATCTGCCCTTACAACTTTTCCACCAGACCATTGAGTAATTGTTTCAGCTCCAGTAATATCAGTAATGGTTATAATTGTATTATTAAATGATGAATAAATATTAGCAATACCCCATTTTTCTTTATCTGCCATAATAATAACCTCTTAGTCTTTTTCCTCAGCAGTTTTATTTTGGAATTGTTTAGCTACAGGTGATGAAGCATAGAAATCTATATTATCTTCTTCTCCTCTTTTAACCATATAACTTGGCGAATCTATTTTTTTACCATTTAATGCTATATGCCCATGAACAACAAAAATTCTTGCTTCTTTAGCAGTTCTAGATAATCCTTTTTGATGCACCATAGTTTGTAATCTACGATTTAAAACATCTTCAACAGTCAAATCTAAAATATTTTCAAGATCAGCATTTTCAGATAAAATTCCAAAATTAGTTAAATGTCCTAATAATTCATTTCTTTCATGTTCTTTTTGATCAGAAGAAAAACCAAGTAAGTATCTTGCATCCCTTCTATATCTTCTAACCAATGTGTCTGCTTTCCAAATCTCTTTTTTATTTTTTAAACCATATTTGGTCATGAGTTTGTTTTCTGTTTTTATCCTATCCGCATTCCATGGATGAGGTGGTGTATTATATTTTTTCCTTGCTTTTCTTGGATGTCCCATAATCATGTCTCCTTATAAAGTGTTAATTTTGAGTTACAATTGATCATTACTGATCTATTGTGGTCCTCCTCTTCTTCTTCTTACACCAACAGATGAACCTTTTCTGAATGTAGATTTGGTCCTTTGACCTCTGACTGGTAATCCTACTTCATGTCGTCTACCTTTATAGCTTCTAGTTTTTTTCATTCGGTTTAAATCACTACGAAGCATCATATCTAAGTCGGATTCAATTAGATGTAGGGTTTCACCAGTTTCGTAATCTTCGCGTCTATTTAACATCCATTCAGGAATATTATAATTTAATGGGTTTTTTAATGCATCTTCGATTTTTGTAACATCATCATCAGAAACAAATCCCATTTTTGCATTTGCGTCAAGACCTAAAGCTATAATTAATGCATTTGCTAATGGTTTTCCAACGCCTTTAATTTCAGTTAAAGCATTTACAATATTTTTATTTCCATTTACATCTTTTCTGGAAATACGCACTAAATGCTTAAAATCTTCTTCCATTAATTAACCTCCGTTTAGTAGAGCGAATTCACAGACGGGATTGTGAATTCAAGACTATTATGTGTCTGTTTTTATATTTTTTAATTTTGTGATTACATATTAATGTAATGCTGTTATTGTCATAGTGATATTTTATTATATTAAAATTATAAATTTTTAAAACATCACTTATGTACCAATAAACGCCGGGACTGGGATTTGAACCCAGGCGGAGAGAATCTCCACGAGATTTCCAGTCTCGCGCCTTACCAAGCTAGACTATCCCGGCATGATTGAAAAAAAAGTCTTACAATAAATATGTAATACATAAATTTTCACTAT
Source organism: uncultured Methanobrevibacter sp. (assembly GCA_902795935.1). Lineage (GTDB taxonomy): Archaea > Methanobacteriota > Methanobacteria > Methanobacteriales > Methanobacteriaceae > CADBMS01. The sequence goes on along the minus strand of CADBMS010000143.1, from coordinate 10,258 downwards.
AAATAGATATCTTATAAATAGTAATAAAAAGTATATTTATATTATAATTTAAAGGTTTCGGTTTTTCATTTAATTTATACAAAAAATAATTATAAAAAGTTTAAAATCTATTAAATGAATTATTTCCATAATTTAGGGTAAATTCCAGTCTCCATAAAAACTTTTTGTGAATCAAACATAATTCCAGAATCAGCACTATGTATTATATCTGCATCATAAAGACTTATACCTGAAGATACTAATTCTCCTTTTAAAGTCATTATAGCTACAAGATCACCTTTTTTAATATTAGAAGTTAATTTCACTATTCCACCTGCAGCTAAATCCGCACCATGACAAAGAGCATCCACTGCAGAATCTCTTATAAATACTTTAGGTAAATGCATTGTTGCTTTTTCCATAGGTTGAATACAATGCCTTAATTGTGTTTCGTCATTATCATGTATATAGTAATAATAAGCATCTGTTAAATCTTGTAGTGTTACTAATGTTTCATCTTCCATGAAAGAATTTCCAACACGGGTTCTACGTAACTCTGCCATATGAGCGCCACAACCTAATGCTTCACCAATATCATGACAATAAGTTCTAACATATGTTCCACCCTCGCAACCAATTTTAAATAGAACATATTGATCATTTAATTCAAGAATATTAGAATAGTATATAGTTCTTACCCTTAATTCTCGTTTTACTGCAGATTTTAAGGGAGGAGTTTGGTAAATTTTACCTTGGAATTCTTGGAATATGTCCCTTATAGAAATTTCATCAAGTTTTTGATGTAATCTCATTAAACATACATACTCTTTACCTGCATTAAGTAAAAGTTGCATTACTTTTGTTGCTCGATTTATTCCTATAGGTAAAATACCTGTGACTTTAGGATCTAGAGTTCCACCATGTCCTGTTTTTTTTGCATTAAGGATTAATCGTACCCATGAATCAATTTCATGAGAAGTAGGTCCGGATGTTTTATCCAAATTGATAATTCCTTTATGTATATGTTCTTGTATGGGACGTGATTCTGGTAGACAACCATAATCCATATCAGTTTCACAATTAGATTTAATAAAAAAATTTTCCATTTAATTCAATATTTTAATTTTATTATGGATAACTTTCATTTAATTAAAATAATTAATTAAATAAATTATTTAATCAAAAATTATCTAATCTTTGAGTTGTTTTTTTATAGCTTCAACATCACCAGATTTAACATCGATTGTTTCATCCATAGGTTCTAAGTGTTTAATATTACATCTTCTGTTTTTAACAGAATTACCTACAACTTCAACAAAATTTTCATCAATAATTTCTAATATAACACATTTTTCACCGGATTCTCTACCTGCTATTTTTAAACAAACTCTTCCTACTTCTATTGCTGGCATAATTAAATCTCCTTTGTAACTTTTTCTATAATTTTAGCGACACTTTCAGCATCAAAACTATTAGTATTAATGATTAAATCATAAACATCTAAATTAGATATATCAATATCATGAATTTCATCATATCTTAAGGATTCACTTTTTTCACGAATTATAATTTCTTTTTTAACAATATCAATTGTTTTTGATTCTCTTTCGCATATTCGCTCAGCACGAACATCAAAAGGACTTATTAACCAAACTTTTAAATCAGCATTTTCTACAAAATGTGCTGAAAGTCTACCTTCTAATATGAGATTATTCGATTCTTTAGCCAATTTAGCTTGTCTATAATCAATTTCAGTGTCTATTTTAATATTATTCTCGGCAAGATTGCTAAATTCTAAAATATCCATATTTTGCTCTTCAGCCATTTGACGAAAAATATCGCCTGCAGAAACAAAAGGCATATTTAACATTTTAGATAATATTTTAGCAGTAGTTGAGGTACCAGTACCTGCTAATCCACCGATAGTAATAATCATTATGACCGTGCCTCTCTTTTGAATACTTTACGAGCACATTCACTACATAAATATCCACCATAAGGCCTATTTGGTCGTTTTTTAGTTTTTGCTAATTTATTAATTTCATAAGACCTTCCTCTTGGAACACCGTGAAGTAATTTACCACATTCAGCACAAACATGCTTATTTGTCTTTTTCTTTTTGTAACGTAATACAGTTTTACCACCAGGAGTTCTTACTTGCCTTCTCCTGTATGATCTAGATCTATATCTCATAGCTGGCATTTAATTTACTCTCCTAAATAAATAATAAATTTTATAAAAATTAATTCATAAAATTAAATAACATAATATAATATCTCTTTTTAACTATTTATATACTTTAAATAAAAAGGAATAAAATAATTTAGTTAGTTTTAAGACCAAATATTTTTCTGAATATTTGGGACATTGCAAATGAACATAATACATACCATCCTAACCATTCAATAGCCCCAGTAGGAGTTGAAGGTAATGGTTGATACAACATATGCCATAATGGCACTAATAAACAATAATAAGCTATTTTAGGCAACATCACAACAGTTTGCGCAATATGAGGCTCTTGAGCCATCCACCAAAATACAATTAAAATTGGTAACATAGTGACTAACATAGGTTTAAATGACATAGTCATCATTTCTTTCTGATCACTCATCATTTCTAATTGTTTTTGTTGCATTTTTTCCATAGCTTTAGAATCACCAGATTTTTTAACTTCTCTCATTTCTTCTTGAAAAGCTTTCATTTTAACTCTAATTTCTTCCATTCTATCTTGATCAACTAAAAACTTATTAGCTAAAGTAGTTAATAAAGCAACCAATGTAGAAATCATAAAAATGGTGAAAATTGGATTGTTTGGGTTTGGATCTAAACTAATGAATGGAGCAAATATCATGTCTAAAATTCCATAAATACTATTCATCATATTATTATTCCTCGTAATTACATCAACTATTGAATAAATTAATATTAATCTATGAATAATCAATACTCTGATTATAATTATTTAACTCAAAGTATTTACTAAATCTTCAACAGCTTTCTCTACTTGATTATCATGATTTTTAATTATTTTAACTGTTGCTCCAGTAAATATTGAATAAGCCATAGATGCTGCCCTATTCATTTGTTGATGAGTGTTTATATCTTCAATAGATTCCATATCTCTTGAACGAGTGGTATCACTTATTCTTCTTAAAAAGATTTCTTCTGCATCAGCTTCAAGAATTAAAAAACAATCTGGTTGTAATTCACTTAAAACCCATTCAGGTAAACCAGGTAAATAACCTGAAGGAGTATTAATTGTACAATGAGTATCTACAATAATATTCTGATTTTCAGATTTTTTCTTTATACTTTTAGCTGCTTCTTTTTGAATTTCCTTTTGTTGAGATGCTGAAAGTTTCCTTAATTCATCTCTATTTTCAACAATTCCCTGATTTTTTGCTATTTCTAGCATTTCATCCCCATAATTTACATTAATGTAATCTAAATTTTCTAATGCAGTTTTTAAAACAGTAGTACTTCCAGAACCAGGGATTCCTGTCATAACAACAACTTTCATTTTAAATTGCTCCTTTTATATAAATAAATAAAATATTTATTAATCACCTAAGAATTTTCTTAACATAGGATGCATATCCATAAGTTGTTCTTGAGCTATTTCTTCATATAATTTATAAACTATTCCTACAGTAAGTAGCACACCAGTACCTCCTCCTAAAGCACCAGATAAATCTGCAACAAATGCTAATAAACCTACAAAAGCACCACCCAATATAGTGATTACAGGAATATATTTTTGCATTATTTTTTCAAATTGTTTTCTACTACTTCTAAAACCAGGAATTTGCATACCCATATCATGTAATTGTTTAGCAACTGCTTTTGGTCCAATATTACTTAACTCTACCCATATCCATGCAAACAATATACATACCAATATAAACACAACAGCATATACAGTTACATGCAATGGATCGGTAATTACCATGTCCAAACTAGTAGGTGCAGTTAACATATATGCCACACCATTTATTGCTCTTCCATTTTCTATAGTTCCAAGTATAGGAAAACCTAATTTTTGGAATAAATTTGCAAATAATTGAACATTTAAAAATAATGCACTTGCCAAAATAACAGGCATATTACTCGCATAAATAAATTTTAAAGGATATTTACCCCTTGCACCTTTAACTCTTCCTGAAGATAATGGTATTTCAATTCTCATACTTTCAGCATACACTACTACAAGAAATACTATTATCAATGAAAAAACAGGAATTAAATTATCAAATGTTGGTGTACCTGCTGCAACTGATTGTATGAATGCAGGTATTTTACCCGCAGATACTCCTGGAGTTGATGGTGAAGGTAATATGTTAAATGCCCCAACAATAATTTCTTCAGCTACTCCCGCAGCAATGAATAAACCTACACCACTTCCAAATCCCCATTTTGAAACTACTTCATCCATGAAGATTACAAGAATACCTCCAATAGTTAATTGTAATATAAGAATCCAGGTATATTGTGCAGATTTTGCTGCAATAGCACCAGTTAAAACCATCACCATTGCTTCAAATATAGTGAAAATTAGTGCTAGAAGTTTTTGAGCTCCTTGGAATAATGCTTTATCTTCATGTTTTGATAAATCCAAATTTAATATTTTACCACCAATTAACAATTGTAGTACAATTGATGCAGATACTATTGGACCTATACCTAAAGTTAGAATAGAACCAAAATTTCCTGCCAAAACTGCTCTTAATGATGCAAACTGATCTACTGCAACTGAACTTAATCCATATAAATTTATTTCAGCTAAAAAAAAATATAAAACGAGCATTATTGCAGTCCATTTTAATTTATCATTAAATGAAATTCTTCTATCAGGATTAGCTACTTGAGGTAATATTGAAAAAAGAGGCTGTAACTTTTCTAACAATTAATTTCACTCCTATTAAATAAAATTGAATATTTAAAATAAAATTAAAGAATTACTGCTTCTCCTCCAGCTTCTTGAATTTTTGATTCAGCAGATGCTGAAAATTCAGGAGCTTTAATTATTAGTGGTTTAGTGACTCTTCCACTACCTAATACTTTATTGTAACCAAATTGAGTTACATCAATAACTATAGAATCATTTTCTTTAGTAACTAAACCTTTTTCAAGTAATTCAACTGATTTTTCATCTAAATAACTTAAATTTACTGGGTTAACCCTTTTGATGGTTTTTTGTGGTCTTTTAAAACCATATTTTCCGAAGTGCTTTGGATCATTAATTACCATCCAAGACCAATGGTGTTTGTGACCACCAGCTTGACCTCGTCCACCACGGTGACCTGCACCTCTTCTTTTTTTGGTACAACCTCCACCATTAGATCGGGTACCTCGTAATTTATTTATTTTCCTTGTTTTTCTAATCATTATAATATCTCCTTGGAAAATATTAAAAAATATTAAGAACTTATAACATTTTTACTACTAGTTCTTTAATATTTTCTCCCCGGTATCCTAAACTTCCACCTTCATTGAAGGATAATCTAGTTGCTTCAAAACCTTTTCTTGGAGGGTGTAATCTAAATACTACTTTAATATTTGCATCTTTTAATGTAGTTTCACCATCTAAGATTGCTTGTGCAAATTCCTCGATTGAAGAATAATCTGTATTATCCTTTATATATTCATCAGTAATTCTATTTCCACCAACAACTCGACCTCTCTTATTAATAATTTGAGTTAGAGTGTTTAAATCAATTTCCCCCCAAGTTATATAATCTTTTGCTTTGAGAAGCATACCTTTATAAGATGGATTTTCATTGATTAAAACGGCATGATTAATTCTGGTGAGTCTTAACATATCCATGGTATCTGCAATATCTTTTTTAACACCTACAGTACCTCTAATTCTAACTGCTAATATCATTTTTATCACCGTTTAACTCATTTAGTCGCTACTTATTACTCCAAGATTTTTTAAATCAATTTCTTGGGCTTTTACATGACTTAATTGTTTAAGAGCATTAAAAATTGCATTTGCAAAGTTTACAGTAGTTTGTGTTTGTCCACTTGTTTGTGACCATACATCTTTAATTCCTGCTAAGTTCATGATAGTTTTACCAACATCCCCTATTGCTAAACCTACACCACTTGGAGCTGGCATTAATGTAACTCTTACACTTCCAGTTTTACCAGATACTTTAAATGGCACTGTATGTGGTTTACCACAAACACATCCCCAATCACCACAGCCTCTTCTAACTTTAATAATATTATATTTAGCATTATCAACTGCTTTTCTGATTGCAGGCCCTACTTCTTTTGCTTTACCTTGACCTAAACCAATATAACCATTTTTATTTCCCACAGCAACAATTACTCTGAAATTTACTTTTCTTCCAGATTTATGCATTCTTTGAACTAAGTTAACATCCATAACTTCTTCTTCTAAGTCAGGTAAAAGAGTATCAACGATACCAAGTTCCATTATAGGAAGTCCTTTTCCAAAGATTTCGTCAATATCGGTAATTACTCCGTCTTTAACTAAGCGCCCTAATTCAGTTTTAGGTACCCATTCTTCCTTTTCGTAATTGTTCATAATTATACCTCAGCCTCGTCAATTATGTTTTTCATTTCTTCAAAGTGATTTGGTAAATCTACTGGAGATAAACCATTAGCGAAATATTGTGAGAATTTAGTTTCTAATTCTTCTTTTTCTAATGATTCTGCATATTCTGCTATGTGATTACCTGCTATTCTATCATCATCAGGTAAAACAGAATCTCCATGAGGAACATTTAATCCAGCATCAATCGCACCTTTAAGTCCAGCAAAAACTTTTGATCCTTTAATTGATGATTTTAAACCAATATCCAATACTGCACTTTCAATACCTGCATTTAATGCTTTTTTAGCACATAAGTATGTAGTTAAGTATACTGCAGATGTATTTTTAGTTCCAGCTTTCCAGCCCATTTTAACTAATTCCTTTGAATGTGCAGAAATTATTGTTTCATCACCATTCTTTGCTACATTAATTATTTGAGCAATTATGTGGCTGTTGGAAATTCTAACAACTAATCTAGATTTATCTAAGTCTATTAATTTCAATCTAGCATGATAATCAGTTTTACCTTCCCTTCTTCTTTTAAATGCTAATTTATATCTTGATCCTTGTGCCAACTCAATTCCTCCTACCTGAGCATATCATGGTCACGGGCATATGTTTTCATATAAGATTTACTTCTGAAGGCACCGCCCTTAGCCATCCTATATAATTTACGATAGGTTGTTGTGTTAATTTCCCTATCATCTCGCATTTGTTTTAAGTCTTTTCTTAAGGCTCTGATAGTAGTCATCCATTGTTCTTTTTTAGGATTTCTAGCACCTTTTGCTCCTTTAATACTACCTCTACCTTTTCTTCTTCCTTTTTTCTTTTGTTGAGCTATTTTTTTAGACCGATAGCTACTTATACCTTTTTGAGGTTTAGCTTTAATTACTTTATTATTTATTAACTGCCTAACCTTTTCCCTAGTCATTGCATCTGAAACTTCCTCTAATCTTTCAGGGTCAATCCATACTCTATTTACCCCTACTTTTAGGATATCTGCAGCTAATCTTTTCTGAGTAGTAAGATTCATTTAATGAAACCTCCTTTTTCAGCATTGAGCTGATAAAATGACTCGAAATTATTCGAGTTAACCCTTTATCATGAAATGTTATATCATTTCACAGAATCCAAATCTTTTAATTAATAATATATTCCCTTATTCAGATTCTATATTCAATATACTTTTATAAAATATTTGAACATTGCTCAAAAACAGACATTATTTATTTAAAATTTTAATGCCAAGTTCTTTTGCTTTTATTAACATCATTTCTTTTTTTCTTTGTCCTACTGCGGAACTAATTCTTCCAGCTTGAACTTCTGGGTTCAAAGCTTCTAATTCTTTCATATTACATACCAATACATCTTCAAAACCTGATGGGTGTAACCCACGTGTAGCTTTTGGAGATCCGTAACCTACTGTAGGCATTGCTGGTTTTCCTTTTTGATACCTACGTCGTTTACTTAATGTTCCTCGGGCTTTTCTCCAATTCATTCCGAGCTTTTTGTATCTGGCGTATTCTTGTCTTTTGAAAGTTTTCTTCATTTTGAATCACCAAAATATAATTATTCTTTGCTGATAAGGTAAATACCATCTTGGAAAACCCTAGGGTCTCTTCCTTTAATTTTAGTGGCTTGTTCTAAATTGGCCATTGTTTGACCTACATCATCTTTGTTTATACCAGTAACAGATACTTCATCACCTTTTACGGTTACTTTAGAATCGCCTCTAATTTTTGCATAACGAGGGCTTCTTTCTCCTAAGAAGTTTTCTATTACTACTTTATCTCCATTAACTTTTACAGTCATTGGAAAATGAGCGTAAACAATTTTCATATGGTAAGTGAATCCATCAGTTACACCAGTAATCATATTACTAATTTGTGATCGAATTGTACCTAACATAGCTTTATCATGTTTTTTAGGAAAATTAGCTTGCACTATTACTTTATAATCTTCCTGAGTAATATTTACCTTTGGATGATTAAATTTTCTAGAAATCTTACCCTTTGGTCCATCAACAATTACTTCATCATCAAGGGTAACTTTTACACCTTCAGGGATTTCTATTTCTTCCCTAATTGCAGCTGCTAGAACCATGATATCACCTTAATATATGTATGCCAGTAATCTTCCACCGATACCTTTCTCTTTTGCTTCCTTATGAGTCATAATACCTTCAGGAGTAGTAACGATTATAATACCGAAATTTTTTGCTGGCAAATATCTTTTCTCGAATTTTTCAAATTCATCTTTCTTAACGGCATGTCTAGGTTTTACAACCCCACATTGGTTTATATTACCTTCTAATTCAACTAAGAATTTTCCAGCTCTGCCGTCATCTATATATTCAAATTCACCAATGTATTTTTCATTTTGCATTGTCTTTAAAACGCGACCAATTAATTTTGAAGCAGGGGCTATTGTTGCTTTTTTATTACCCTGTAATTCATTATTTCTCATATTAGTTAGTGCGTCTGCAAGAGGATCCATAAGAGTCACTGTAATACACCTCTATACTTAGTTGTACTTTTTAAACCCGATTTTTGGTGCGAGTTCTCTGAAGCATTGTCTGCATAACATTAATCCATATCTTCTTACTATTGCAGAGTGATCACCACATCTTGAACATTTTCGTGATGCTTTTCCATATTTTCTTGGCATATTATTCACCCTTCTATTTTAACTTGGAATTTGTCCTGCATAAATTTCATAGTTTCTTCTCTTGTAACCATGTGTTTTGATGGGACTTTTCTTCGTTGTATTTTCCTTCTTTTAATTCTGTAACCTGGTTTCTCAAATGTAATTGATAAGTTTAATCCAAAAATTCCTATATCAGGATCATACCTCATTCCAGGAATATCAATGTGTTCATGTATTCCAAAAGAAACATTTCCTTGAGCATCAAATTGTTTTGCTCTTAATTTATTACCTATACCTTCAAGAACCATTTTAATTGCTTTATCTGCTTTTTCACGTCTAAGAGTTACTTTACATGCTATAGGTTGATTTTTTCTTATACCAAATTCAGGATTTGTTACTTTAGAAAAAGTCCTTATTGGGTTTTGACCAGTCATATTTCTTAATAAGTTTTCTGCTTTAACTAATTGTTCACCTGCTTCTCCAACACCAATATTCAAAGTTACTTTTGATATTATAACTTCTTCCATAGGATTCATATTTATTTGCCTCCTGGAAGTGATATTATAGGTTCTTTATCTCCAATAACAAAAACATAATCTTTTAATGTTAAAAAGGTATTATCATTAGTTTCAATAACAACAGTGTTAGACATTGAAGATTTAGTTATATTAATTTCTTTAATAGTGCCTATTTCACCAGTGTGTTTACCACCAGTTACTAAACCAATAATTCCTTCTTCAAAAGAGATATTATCTAATATTTTCTGATCTGGAACTTGTAATTTTACTACATCTCCAACTTTTAATGATTCTTCAGTTAGAACATTACGTCCATCATGTAAACCTAGTTGTATTTTTCCACCTTTTATTAGTGAAATTTTTTCAATTTTGCATAATTTAAATTCTGAATTTTCTTCTTTAATTTCGTGTAAAAGTAATCTGCCTTTTGAATCAGATAATATCCTATAAATTCCATTATTTTTTGGGATTTGAATTACATCCATAAATCCTACTGGAAATTTATAATCTTTTCTTACTCGACCATCTACTAATACCTCACCACTAT
>CADBMS010000142.1 GCA_902795935.1 uncultured Methanobrevibacter sp. | reverse complement strand
CCTGATTGTGCTATTAAAGGGATTGATAGTTTAGATGTTTTAGATCAAGTTGAATATGATACATTAGTTGAAGTAATTCCTACAAATATCAAAGATGGTGAACCTGCAAAATCTTTAACACTAAAAGCATTAAATGATAAAAAAGATGTCGTAACATCTAATAAAGGTCATTTAGCCCTTTTTTATAAAGAATTGATAAATGCTGCAAATGAAAATGCTGTTGAATTTAAATATGAAGCTTCTGTTGGTGGAGCAATGCCTATTCTTAATTTTGCAGAAGAAACATTATCTGGAAATGAAATTAAATCAATTAAAGGAATTTTAAATGGTACTACTAATTTTATTTTGTCTAGAATGACTACTGAAGGTTCAACATATGAAGGAACTCTACATGAAGCTCAACAATTAGGATTTGCAGAAACAAATCCATATCAGGATGTTGAAGGTATTGACGCAGCATGTAAAACAGTAATTTTAGCTAATGATGTTTTAAATATTGATTGCACTTTAGATGATGTGGATATAACAGGAATTTCTAATATAACTTCTGAAGCAATAGATTTGGCAAAAAAAGATGGATATTTTATTAAATTAATAGCAGAGATTTCATCTGAAAAATTAGAAGTAGCGCCTAGATTAGTTAAAATGGATTCTCCATATGCAATTGAGGGTTCTTTAAATATGGCTACATTAAAAACAGATTTGGCTGATGAAGTAAGTGTTGTTGGTTTAGGAGCAGGTTCTGTAGAAACGGCTTCTGCAATATTAAGTGATTTGCTAAGTATTTATAAACTAAGGCAAAATAAGTAATTTTTTTTTAATATGCTTAATTTTATTTCACTTTTTTTATTGATTAGGTGATATTTATGAAATATGTAGTTTTAATTGGGGATGGGATGGCTGATTATCATTTGGATGATTTAAATGGAAAAACACCTTTACAAGTAGCTAATACTCCTAATTTTGATAAACTAGCTAAAATGGGGTGTAATGGTTTATTAAAAACAGTTCCTGATGGTATGGCTCCGGGTTCTGATGTTGCTAATCTTTCATTGATGGGTTATAATCCAATGCATTATTATACGGGTAGAGGTCCATTGGAAGCTGCAAATTTAGGTATTGATTTAAAAGAGGATGATGTAGTATTTAGATGTAATTTCATAACAAAGGAAAATGATGTCTTAGAAGATTTTAATGCAGGACATATTAGTTCTCCTGAAACTAAACAATTAATTTATGAATTAAATGAAAATTTTAAGGATGTTGGAACATTTTATCATGGGGTTAGTTATAGGAATATTTTTGTTTATAATAAAAAAGAATCTGTAAAATTAGAATCACAGCCTCCTCATGATGTTACTGGTGAATTAATATCTGAGAATATATTAAAACCATTTGATAATGAAGATGCAATTATTTTAAATAAATTAATGGATGATGCTGAAAGTGTTTTGTTAAAATCAAAAATTAACAAAAAACGTATTATTAATAATAAAAAAGTAGCTAATAGTATATGGTTATGGGGTCAAGGTATTAAACCTGAAATTGATAATTTTAAAGAAAAATATGGTTTAATAGGAGCAACCATAACGGGTGTAGATTTAATTAAAGGATTAGGAGTATATTTAGGATTTACTAATATTGATGTTCCTGGAGCTACAGGTTATTTTGACACTGATTATTCTGCTAAAGGCGAATATGCATTAAATGCTATTGATAAATATGATATATTATTTATTCATATTGAAGCTCCAGATGAAGCAGGGCATGCTGGTGATATTGATGAAAAAATTAAGGCTATTGAAAATATTGATAATAAAATATTAGCTCCAATCATGAAAAAATTAGAAGAGTATGATAATTATGCTTTAGTTTTAACACCTGATCATGCAACACCCATACCCTTAAAAACTCATAGTATGGATTTAATTCCATTTACTGTTTATTCTACAGGAATGAAATCTGATAAAGTTGATAGATATGATGAAGATTCTGCTAAAAATGGTTCATTAGGTGTTAGGATGGGTTATGATTTAGTAAATTATTTAATTAATGGTTTCTAATATTGGTTTATTAATAAATAAGTAT
>CADBMS010000141.1 GCA_902795935.1 uncultured Methanobrevibacter sp. | reverse complement strand
TAAACATACTCGGCCATTAATTAGAGTTCGTGAAATAACTACATTTAAAGAAGCTCATACAATACATAGCTCTGCTGAAGATGCTGAAAATCAAGTTATTAAAGCTATAGAATTATATAAAACTTTTTTTGATAGTTTATGTATTCCGTATATTTTAACTAAAAGACCATCTTGGGATAAATTTCCAGGTGCAGATTACACTATGGCATTTGATACAATGTTACCTGATGGTAAAACATTACAAATAGGCACTATTCATAATTTAGGCACTACTTTTGCTAAAACATTTGATATAACTTTTGAAAATAATGAAGGCAAACATGAATTTGCATATCAAACTTGTTATGGTTTATCAGATAGAGTTATTGCTTCAATAATTGGTGTTCATGGTGATGATTCCGGTTTAGTCTTACCTACTGCAATTGTTCCATATCAAGTAGTAATAATTCCAATTATATTTAAAAAAAGTGAAAATGAAATCATGATAACTTGTAATAAAATAAAAAATGAATTAGAAAATGCAGGAATTCGTGTATTTATTGATGACTCTAATCAAAGACCTGGCAAAAAATATTATAAATGGGAATTAAATGGTGTTCCTATTAGAATAGAATTAGGTCCTAGAGATTTAGAAAATAATACTTCTATTTTTGTTAGACGAGATACTAAAGAAAAAATCACTGTTCCCTTAGATGAAAATATTGTTGTTAAAATTAAAGAATTATTTGTTGAATTTGATAAAAATTTATATAATAATTCTAAGAAAAAAATGCAGAAACGTATTCATAATGTTAAATCCATTGATGAGATAAAAGAATCTATTGAAAAAAATAAAGGAATTATTTCAATTTCATGGTGTGGTCATGAAGAATGTGGTAAACAAATAGAAGAAATTACTAATGTTGATATCCTTGGAACTGATGAAACATTATCAGTTAATGGAAAATGTATTAATTGTGGAGCTGAAGCTAAATTTAAAACATTTATAGCAAAAACATATTAGGAACGATAAATTATGAATTATAGGATAATATTAGTTGTTTTTTGTATATGTTTATTTGCATTTGGGATGGGTGCTCTTAATCTATTTTCAGATAGAGGTTTGAATTTAGAAGATGCATTTTCAAATGGGAAAATTGAAATTATTCAATCTACTGAAAAAGGAAATATTCCTCATATAATAATAATTAGTAACAATGCTACTAAAAAAATTGAAGTTACTAAAGGAAGTATATTGTCTGATAATTCTACACAAAATATGGTTGTTGCAAGAGATATAACTATTTTACCAAATTCTAAAGGAGAAGTTGAAGTATTTTCTTTGAATCCGGAAATTTTAGTTGTTAAAGGTAAATTATTAAAGCCTAATGGTTTTGCTTCGGAAGTTATGTTAGATATTATTACTTCATCTAATCCTTCAAATCATGAAAATGCATTAAACACTCAACTACAGATTTGGGTATTAACTAATGGAAAATATTTTAATGCATATAAAGGTGAAGCATTAGAATTATCTAAAGAAGAAAATATGTCCTATAATGAATTATTAGATAAAATTGATGAAGCTAAAATTCAAATAAAAACTAAATTAGAAATTAAAACCGAATTAAGTTTAAATAGTTCAGAAGTAATGAATATTAATTAATTTTAGGAAGTAATAATTATGAAATCAATTTTAGCTATAATTCCTGTTTCTAAATTTTCAGAAGCAAAAACAAGATTATCTCCTTCTTTGAACTCTTATGAACGAGAAAATTTATTAAAAGCAATGTTAATGGATATTAGTAATGCTATTCGAGAATATGTTGATGATATTATAGTTATTAGTTCTGATTGTGATGTTTTAACATTCACTAAAACATTGAAAATTAATAGCATATCTGAAAATGAAAAAGTTAATGGATTAAATGATGCTTTAAATCAAGTTATTAATTTATTTAAAGAAGAATATGATAAAATGATTATTATTCCTGCAGATATTCCATTAATTTCATTTACAAATTTAGAAAACTTGATATTCAACGTTAAAAAATATGATGTATTAATTGCCCCTTCTAAAGGTGCAGGCACTAATGCAATATCTTTTAAACCAGGTTCTATTGATTTAAAATTTGGAAAATATAGTTTTTTTAAACATTTAGCTGAAGTTAAAAAGAATAACTTGACCTATAAAGTTTATGAATCTTTTTATTTATCTTTAGATGTTAATACATCTGAAGATTTAGGAGAAATTATTTTGCATGGAATTAATACTCATACAAGAAATTATTTAATAAACTTAAATATTAATGTTAAATCAATCCATGGTCATGAACGTTTAAAAATTTACAGATAAAATGGAGGTTCATCTATTAAAACTAAATTAGTTGCATTAACTATTGCTGGCTTTGATCCTTCTGGTGGTGCAGGTATTCTTGCAGATATGAAAACTTTTCAATCTTTAGGATTATATGGTGCAAGTGTTATAACCACTTTAACTGCACAAAATGTTCAAAGAGTTGCAAATGTGTTAAAAGTACCTACGGATTTTATTGAAGAGAAAATAGACTTAATTTTAGAAGATTTACCAGTAGAATATTGTAAAACTGGAATGTTATATTCAGAAGATATTGTAAATGTAGTTTCGAAAAAAATTAAAGAATATGACTTAAAGTTAATTGTTGATCCAGTTATGGTTGCGGGTTCAGGAGACACTTTATCTGAAAATAATATGGTTATAGCTATGAAAAAAAAACTTCTTAAAAAAGCATTATTAGTTACACCAAATGTATATGAAGCAGAAATATTATCTAATATAAATATTAATGATAAACATGATGCAATTGTTGCTGCAGAAAAAATAGGCAAATTATGTGATGTTGTTATAACCGGAGGTCATCTTGATGGAAATAATATACTATATAATGGTAAAATTTCAGTCATGAATGGAGAACTAATTGAAACTAATAATACTCATGGTAGCGGTTGTTCATTTTCAGCTGCAGTAACATCTTATTTATGTTTAGGAAATAATTTATTTAATTCAATAAAGAAATCAGATGAATTTATAAAAAAAAGTATAAAATATGGGCATTATGGTACTTTAGATCAATTTTGGAATATAAAATAAAAAAATAGTTGATTTAAAGTAATTCTTTTCTCAAATCAATAGTATCCTTTAAATCAGGTCCTGTAGAAATAATAGTAATTGGTACTCCAACTTCACTTTGAATATCTTCAATAAATTGTTTTGCATCAAAACTTAAGTCTGAATATTTTTGAACCCTTTCACAATCAGCATATAATCTATCTACACAAGTTATTGCCATTTGAGTAGCACCATTAATCATACAAGATTCTTTAGCTAATTGCATATCAAACAAACCTATTCTTCTTCGTCTACCTGTAACAGTACCATATTCTTCTATTCCCCTATTTTCGGCTTCCTCTTGTGTAATTTCTGTAGGAAATGGCCCTTCACCAACACGAGTAATATAAGATTTAAAAACTGCAATAACTTCATCAATTCTTGTTGGTCCAACACCAACATCCGCAGCAGCAGTACTTGCAGTAGTATCTTTACTTGTTACAAATGGATAAGTTCCATAATATAATGATAATCCATAACCTTGAGAACCTTCAATAAAAACATCTTCATTTTCATCTAAAGCAGTATTAATCTCTAAAGGAACATCAGTTTGAAATGATTCAAATTTTTCATAGTCCTTTGCATATTTAATAGTTCTTAAAACCCTATCTGAATTAGCAGGACCACAACCAGTACCAGTACTGCCTATTTTTTTAAATAAATGTTCTGAACATTTATCACGATTTTTATGATCTTCATTAATAATAGCACATCTATAATCTATAAAAGTTCTTTCTTTAATATTATACTTACTTAAATAATTCATTTCATGCATAAAAACATCAAAATCTACTAATACGCCGGCACCAATCAATAATTTTGAATTTTTATTCATAAAACCTGAAGGAGTTAATCTTAAACCATATTTTTCACCATTAAATTCAACAGAATGTCCTGCATTAGGACCAACACCTGCTCTAGCAATAATATCTGGCTTGTCATTATCACAAAGGTAAGTTATACATTTACCTTTACCTTCGTCACCCCATCCACCTCCAACTAGAATACTGCATGTCATTTATTTTATTCTCCTTAAATCAATGTCAAACATATTATTTAAAAACTTAAAAAAATATTATTTTTTTAGAATAATATAAATCTTTTTAACCTATTTTATTTTTATTATAATTAATATAAAACACTACCCATTATATCATTCAAATTATGGTATTTCTTATTTTTTAGGTTATGAATATTCATTTCTATATATAATAAATTATATTAAACTCTTTTTTGAATTTAATAGATATAAAAAATAAATAAATTAATAATAATATTTAAAATATTTTATTTAAAATATTAACTCCAATTTAGTTAATCTATTTTTAATTTCTTCTAAAATACGATCTTCTTCTTCAATTGAAATTTCAGTACATTTATTATCCGAAAATGCTTCAAAACAAGCAGCTAAACGAATATAGTTTCCAACATCATCCCATGGTACTGTAGAAATTAATTGTTCTTTAATCAAATACTGTGAAAAGTCTTCTGCATTATTAAACTCAACACCATCATTAGTCATTTTAGGTATTTTTACATATAAATAAAATGTTCCACCAGGCATTTTAGCATCAAAACCCGCTTCGTTTAATAAATTAACCATTTTATTTAAACGACGTTCATATTTTGCACGAGTTAATTCAGTAATTTCTGGATGTTGCAAACAATGAATACCTGCTTTTTGAATTGGTATGAATTGTCCACTATCAAAGTTATCTTTAACAGATGCAAAACCACTAATAACTAATTCATTTCCTGCAACAAATGCTAATCTCCAACCAGTCATATTATATGCTTTAGAAAAACTATGAATTTCAACACCAACTTCTTTAGCACCTTTTATAGATAAAAATGATAATGGTTTATTTCCATAAGTTAATGCAGCATATGCAGCATCTTGAATAATAATTAATTCATTTTCATGCGCAAAATCAATTACTTCCTTATAAAACTTAGTAGTAGCCTGAGCACCAGTAGGATTATTAGGATAATTCATACAAAATAATTTAGCTTTTTTTAATACATCTTTAGGAATATCATCCAAATTAGGTAAAAAATTATTCTCTTCTAATAATTTTAAATTAACAACATTACCTCCATACCATTCAGTATGAGTTCCAAGAACGGGATATCCTGGAACTGTCATTAATGTAATGTCACCAGGATTTATAAATACAGAGGGCATATATGCTAAAGCTGGTTTAGAACCAATAGAATGTAATATTTCTTTATTAGGATCTAAATCTTTAACATCAAATACTTTTTCCATATATTTAGGTATTTCTTCTTTTAATTCATCAATACCATTATCTGAATATCCACGATTTATATGTTCTTTAGCAGATTTAGTTAAAACATTAATAACAGATTTATCTGCCATTTCATCAGGTTCACCAACTCCCATATCAATTAACTCTATATCGGGATGTGCTTTTTTAGCAGCTAATTTGGCTCTTTTTATCTTTTCAAATTTGTAAATGACATCATCTTTACCAAAACTTGATCCTCCAATGCGTTCAGCAAAGAGATTTTGAATATAACTTTTCATATTATTAAACCTCAAAAATAATAATAATAATTCTATTTATTCAATAATATAAGGTTTATTAAGTAGTGAAATACATTATCAAAATTTTTATGAATTTCAAGTTTTGTAATAATTATTTATCATTATTCTAAAATATTTTTAAAAATTTCTTTTAACTTTTGATTATAGTAAATTCAGTTTATATCAAATAAAATCAGCAAATATTTAAAAAATAATGATTTATATTTAAATTAAATGTTTTTTAGAGGAATATATAATTTTTGTTTTATTATTAAATACAATTGATTTTTTTTTGAATATCATTATAGTTTTTAAAATATTATTTAAATAATATGCATATTAAATAAAACTCTAATCAAAAAAAAACTTAATTATATAATAAAAATTTATAAGAAAAGATTTAAATTATTTAAGTTAAATAAAATATATATTATTTATTCTTTTAAGTTTTAATTAATTAAATTTTTATTAATACAAATACTAATGTATAATAATATAGTAATTAAAAAACTCATTATGTTAAAAGGGAGATAATATGATTGTAAGTGAATGGTGTATGTTTTGTGGAGAATGTGCTGGTTTATGTCCCAGAAATTTAATTGAAGTTCGTGAATTAAGTTTAAATTTCAATGAAGAAAATTGTAAAGAATGTAATTTATGTGTTAATTCTTGTCCAGTGAACGCATTAAAACATGAATAAGGTGTTAAAATGATATTTGAAGCTGATTTAATTAAAACTGATGTATTAGTAATAGGGGCAGGTCCTGCTGGTTCTTCAGCTGCTAAACATGCATCTAAAAATGGTGCTGAGGTTATACTAATTGATAGAAAATCAGAGATAGGTGCTCCTAAAAGATGTGCAGAAGGAGTATCAGATAAAGGTTTAGAGTCTTTAGGAATTAAATTAAATCCTAGATGGGTTGCTCGACAATTAGATGGTGTTAGGTTAATTGCACCAGATAGTACTGATGTTTGGTTAACATCAGATAAAGTAAACTTACCTGAAGCAGGATGTATATTGGAACGTAAAGTGTTTGATAAACATATGGCTATGGATGCAGCACGTGAAGGAACAAAAATTTTAATTAAAACTTTAGCTACAGGAATGCAAAAAAATGACAATGGTTATTTAGTTGATGTTGAATCTTTTGGTAAAAAATATCAAATACAAGCAAGTATTGTAATTGCTGCTGATGGTCCTGAAACTAAAGTTGCAAGATGGGCTGGATTAAAAACAGCACCCAAAGCAAAAGATATGGAATCTGCAGTTCAGTTTGAAATGGTTGGTGTTGAAATGGAAGATAACAATGCTATTGAATTTTATTTTGGTAGTGTAGCTCCTGGAGGATATGCATGGATTTTTCCTAAAGGAGATGATATTGCTAATGTAGGTTTAGGAATATTAAACACCATAACTGATAAAACAGCATTAGAATATTTATTAGATTTCATTAAAGTTTGTCCATCAACAAAAAATGCACAACCTGTTGAATTAAATGTAGGTGGAGATCCAGTAGGAGGTTTGCCTAAAAAAATGTATGCTGATAATTTATTAGTTGTTGGAGATGCAGCAGGTCAGGTTAATCCTTTAACAGGCGGAGGAATCATAAGTGGAATGACTGGGGGGATGTTAGCAGGAAAAGTTGCAGCAGAAGCTATTATTGAAAAAGACTGTTCTAATAAAAAATTGAAAAAATATGATGAAATTTGCCGTAAAGAAATGGGAAAATCCATGAATAAATATTTAAAAGTTAAAGATTACCTAATGAATTTAAGTGATGATGAATTAAATAATATTGCAGTTGCATTTAAAGATTTAGATTTTGAAAAAGTTAGTGCAAGTGAATTAGTTAAACAATTAATTAAAGTATCTCCTGCAGCATTACTTAAATTAGGAAAATTATTTTAATTTTGGGCTTTGTAGAAATCCTATTTTTTTATTTTTGTGTTGTTTGGTATATGTTGTAGCTTGTGTTTTTGAGTTTTGTTTCCTTATTTGATAGTTTTAGGCTTCTGCTGTGGTTTGTTCCTTGGAATAGTCTTTTTATTACACTT
>CADBMS010000140.1 GCA_902795935.1 uncultured Methanobrevibacter sp. | reverse complement strand
GTTACACCTGGTCTCGTTTCGATCCCAGAAGTAAAGTCCTCCTGCGTTTTTGATTGTACTGCGGGGGTTCCTGTGGGAAGTCTTCAACGTTGCCGGCCATCTTATTATTATAATGTTATTTTAACAGGTATTCTTAAATAAATTTATTATTGTGAATAATAAATTAATATAATGTTCACCCCCTTTTATTGAACGGGATTTTTTCTATTTTTCCCGTTCAACTTTAATTAATATTTATTTTTTATCTAATTATCATTGAAATTTTATATTATTGTAAAATTATTAGTATTAGTTTTAATCAATATTTAAATGTCATACCAAAATTGGCTGATGTAATTCCACTTAAAATTAATTTATTATCATTAATTTAATATTTTAAAAAAGAATTGCATTGGATAGACTGCCTGCTTTCGAGGGTTGCTCAGGGAGGGAAGGGTTATCTACCGATGAACTAGTTGAGTTAGTATGCGGGCAAAATCATTATTTTTCATGTTTTAATCATTGCATTTATTTTAATGTTGATTAATTAACTCTAGATAAATTTATTATTGTGTAATTAAGATTTTTAAAATTTATCAAGAATTTTTCCATAAATTTCTTTAGTTTTACCTTCAGATTTTTCATAAATCATTTTAAGTATTAATTCTGGAGTACTTCTAGCTAAATAGTTCATTTTAGGTGTGCGATCAACTATTAAGTTGTAATTTTCATCCAATCCTTTAGCTTCTATTCCATCTACACGTATATTAGTGTATTTCATAATATCTGAGGCCATATGTGTTACAATTATGCCTAATGTTTCAGTTTCATTCATCATATCTATGAAACTTGCAATAATTTTAACTGCAGCCTCTAATTCTGTGATAGATTCTAATTCATCAATTAATACAATTTTTTCACTATCTGTGCTAACTACGGGTACAATTGTATGTAAAAATGATTCAAATGCTCCAGCATCCATAGATCTTTTTTTAGAGAAGAAATATATTTCATCAACTAATTTAACTTCCGCTTCTTGTGCTGATATTGGTAATCCCATATGAGTCATTATTGATATTTGGGATATTGTTTCTAGTAATGTTGTTTTACCTCCACTATTAGCACCAGTTAATAGGGATATGTTTGTTTTATTTCCTAATTCATAATCAATTAATTGGATATTTGATATATTTTTTGTGGAATCTGCTAAGTTTAGATGTATTGCATTATGTAATTTGAATTTATCTCCAATTATTGGTTTATTTAAATTATGATAATATGCAAAACAACCTAATGCATATTGGTAGTCAAATTCAAGTACCTCTTTAATTTCTTTGTTTACATTAGTTTTTATTTTGTCTAATTTTTTAGCGATTCTAACTTTTTCATCAAATATGTTAATATATGTTTTATTCAGTTCTTGTTGCTCTATGCGGTTTAATTCTTCTTCATCTATTTGTACAGGGTATTTTTTTATGAATGGATCAAATATGATTCCAGTTTCTTCAGTTAATTTTTTACGAGCAACTGAAAGAATATTTTCAAATATTATTTCAAATTTATCTGTAACTCCTTTTTCAAGTAGTGTTAATACTTCTTCTCCAGTTATATCCATATTTTTTATGGATTCTTGAATTTTTTCATCACATTCTTCTTTGAGTTTATTGGTTATGCCAACTATATCAATATTATTTGTTTCTTTATTACTGGGGATTGATTCAATTAGGTTTAAACAATCTCCTAAAATTGTTTTTTCATCTAATATTTTTTTAATTTCATATGCATTTTTTATTGTTTTAAGATTATATTGGAAATAATTAAGTGTTTCTTCAGGTATTATTTCAGTTAGTGATGAGTTTTTGTTAATTAGTATAATGTTATCTTTTTCATCTAATGAAATGTCTCCATCTGTATAAAGATATAATATTGTTTCATATTCTACAATTTGTGATATTTCTTCAATTGTTAATATTGGATAATAATTGTTTAAACCAATGTCTGTGAAATGTATATAATCTTCTTCAGTTTCAACCAGTATTGCTTTACTTCTATCATAATCAATTTTAGGTTTTTTGAGTAATTTTATTTGATTTAATAATATGTCTAATTCGTTCAGAGGCAGTGTACTTATCTTTTCTTTTGATTTTATTACAAAATCCATATTTTTTTCTATTAACTCTTGATTGTGTGTTGGAGTTAAAAGTAAAATTTTATTTATTGCATAATTTGTATGAGCATAACTTATTATTTTATCTAAAATTTCATCATAGAGTTTATTTGTTGCATCTGTTTTTAGAAAATTTTCATTAGAATTACCCAGTAATTCATTGATGATTTCAACTGCTTTTTTTTGACTAATTCCATCAATTTCACTTAATTTATTTATTTCCCGATTTGCAATGATTTTTTTAAGATTTTCTTCACCCCCTACATGTTTTAGGATTTTTTCACTCATTATTTCACCAACACCTTTAATATTTGTAATATTTATTTTTGATTTCATGAATTATCCAATCCCCTGTATACTATGCTTCTTTTGCAGTATATTAATTAATTTTTCATATATTGATTTAATTATTGAATAAATAATAAGATTATGTCTTTTTGTAAAAATTGTTTTTTGTTATTGTTCCATTACTAATATTTTGAATTTTTTCTAGTAATTTGTTATATCTGAAATCTGAATTTAAAGTTAGATGTATTGCATGTTTGTAAATATTTATTATTTCTTTGGTGTATTGTGGTCCACGGTCTCGGGCATCTAGTGTGTAATTATATATTCCATTTTGTATTAATTGTGGTATATATTCTATTAGACATAACTCCTTACTGTGTTTTACTATAGTTTGCCCAGTATTACTAATTTTTATGGGATAAAAATTATTTTTACCATCTTTTAATGATAATAGGTCCGAATTTCCAATTTTTCGTTTATCTTGTTGATGTATTGTTTTTCGAGATATTAAACATTCTCTACTTATAAGAATTTCAGGAATTCCTTGCAGAATTATGTTTAAATTTTTGTTTTGACTTTGTTTTTGTATTTTTTTAATATTATCTAATGTATTTTCTGAACTTAGAGTTATTTTTTTGAAGTATTTGTTTAAATGTTCTATTGTTTTATGATTTGTAACATTGCTTGCACTTGAGGATTCAACATTATTTATATTAATTTCATCTTTAACTAAACATGCAATTCCAACATCAGACACCATAATATTTAATTGAAAATCTAATTTTCTTATGGTATTTAATAAAAAGTCTAATAAATCATCATGAATTATATCTGGCCATTTCCAAAACCAAGGAATTTCATATTTTTTAGATAAATTATTAGCTAAATTCAAATTTTCTAATAATAAATCAAAATCATACTCAATAATATCATCATCTAAACAAGTTTCATACAATTCTTTAACATCAATAAAAGATGCTTCAAAATAAATATTATCAACATTGCTTTTAAATGCAGATTTCAAAGAATCAATATCATTAACCATAACACTTAAAATTAAAGATTCATCTTCAACATGATTTATATTTGGATAATCAACAAGGCCTTCTTCATCTTGAATAATACTTTTATCAATAAGTTTCTTTGGTAAATAACTATTCAATACCATTTCATCTAAAATATTTAATAAATCTCGTCTAAGTTTATTAATATCACTTATACGTAAAAACAAATTATCACAATAATTTTTATTATTAAATATTGTGGAATAAGGGTAATCCCCAATTTTAATACATTGTTTTTCTATAACTTCAATACTAGTTGGGCGATTAATAGCTTTTTCCATGGGATTATTTCCTTTAACAGTGGCATTGAATACATTACCATTAATAAAATTCAAAAATCCTTCTAAAACAGGATAATTATCATAATCAACACTAAAAATTAGAATTAATATTCCTAAGTCATGTTTATATTTTTTAATATATTCTTGTGCATTATTTTTACGTGTAATAAATACTTTAGAACCTTCAACAACACCTTTTTTTGTGTTAATAATAAGTTCATTGCCTTTAAGTTTAATCTCATTATCTAACTCAAATCCAATATTATTCACAGGATTAACATCACTCTCAAAAAATAAACCATCTCCTTTTAAAGGTAAAATATCACTTTTTAATTTAATATTAATCTTTTTTTTAGCAGAATAGTATTTTTTAACATTACCAATAAGTAATCCTCTATTTCCAGGTTTATTACAACCCATTAATTCTTTGTATGAGTTTGGTAATAAGTATTTGGATGTAAAGCCTCGATTAAATGCTAAATATAATAAATCAGATTCTTCATTTGAAGGTTTCCAATTTATATTATCTTTAATACTATCTAAAGCTCTACGATAAACACTAACAACTAAACCAACATATTCTCTAGAACGCATACGGCCCTCAATTTTAAGACTATCAATACCACTATCAACTAATTTTGATAAATGCCAATAATGGCCAATATCATGTGGTGATAAAAGATAATCTCCTCCATTCAAATCAACATCTTGTGAACTGATATTACGTTCATATAAATCAGTTCTGTTAACAGTTAATTTATATTTTTTACGGCATGGTTGAGCACACATTCCTCTATTACCACTACGTCCTCCAATAAATGAAGAAAATAAACATTTACCTGAATAACCATAACAAACAGCACCATGTGTAAATACTTCTAGTTCAATATTGGAGTTATTTTTCAATGAAGATATTTCATCTAAAGATAATTCTCTTGATAATACAACACGATTAAAACCACATTTTTCTAAATATTTTAAATCATATTTATTAGTAGTAGTCATTTGAGTTGAAGCATGTAACTCCATAGAAGGTATTAATTTACGTGCTAATTCATAAACTCCCCAGTCTTGAATAAGAAGAGCATCAACACCTAGATTATATAAATCAATTAAATATTCTGAAATTTTTTTAAGTTCATTTTCCTTAACAAGAGTATTAACAGTTACATAAACACGTACTCCAAATTTATGAGCATATTTTAAAGCTTCAATTAATTCTTCATAAGTAAAATTAATAGCATATTGTCTAGCACCAAATGTTTTACCTGATAAATAGACTGCATCAGCACCACAATCAACTGCCATTTTTAAAGAATCTAATGAACCTGCGGGAGCTAATAATTCAGGAATTGTATGTTTATTCATCATAATAAATCACTAAAAGATTTAATTTACATATTTAATTTATTTTTCTAAATAAAATAATTTATTAAATTCATAAAAAAGATTAAACACACTAAACGATAATAATATAATCATGTATATTGTGTTAGAAGGAATAGATGGATCAGGTAAATCAACACAAACTAAATTTTTAAAAAAATGGATGCAAAATATGGGATTAAATGTAGAATTAATTGCTGAACCAACAACATCTCCAGTAGGTCAGTTAATACGTGAATTATTATTAAATCCTCATACAGATAAACCTGATTTTCAAAAAAAATTAGGATTGCTTTTCGCAGCAGACAGATTGTTCTTAAAAGATAAGTTAAATTCTTTAGAAAACGATAAAATAATTTTAAGTGATCGTTCATATTACTCTAGTTTAGTATACCAAGAACCAAAAGAATGGATATGTTCACTAAATAGATATGCTAAAAAGCCTGATTTAATAATTCTTTTAGATGTCGATGAAAAAACAGCAATGAAACGATGTAAAGGAACTGATGGCTTTGAAAATGAAGCATTTCTAAAAAATACTAGGCAAAAATATTTGGATTTGGCAAAAAAGGAAAAAATGGTAATTGTTGATGCAACAGCTGGAATAAGACTAGTTCAATATAACCTTAAAAGAGTATTAGCATCACAATTAGGATTATGTGTATCGAGTATAACACAATAAAACAGTTTGTGGTTAATGGTAAAATGGAACAACTAAATCAAATAATAGAAATTTTGGAAACTAAAAAGCAAAAAAATATAGATTATGAAAATGCTGAAGATATAGCGACATATTATAATCAATTAGAAGAAAAAAATAATTTAGAAACATTTTTATTAAATAATGTTTCAATATATTCTTCTTATGAAAACTTAAAAGAGGACTATCCTGAAATTTATGAAAGGATGTTACAAGAATTATCTGAGGGAACGATGTCTTTGGATGATATCCGTGAATTAACCTGTATTGAATTAGAAGATAAGAATTCAATTATCATTTTAACATACATTTAAAAGATTCTCATGATTAAGTAATGCTATAGATGCGGAACTAAGATATCTTTCAATTGAAATATTGTCCATAATAATCATAACTGAACTAGTAAAATTAGTTAGCATCTAATGAATATTTTTGTACAATTGAATAATAGTGTTGTAGATTATATTAAATAGTT
This sequence comes from uncultured Methanobrevibacter sp., assembly GCA_902795935.1. Lineage (GTDB taxonomy): Archaea > Methanobacteriota > Methanobacteria > Methanobacteriales > Methanobacteriaceae > CADBMS01. The sequence goes on along the minus strand of CADBMS010000140.1, from coordinate 17,390 downwards.
TTAAATAACTTTTATTAGATTATAAATTCAGAATTACTCCAAAATATCCTAAATTTGAACTAAAAGCTAATGTTATTATTTCAAGAGTAATTATAATTCCTATTGTGGTTAAAATATAAATATAATCATATTTTTTTAAATCTAGTTTTGAAGTATATAATTCAGAATTATCACTAAATCCTCTACTTATCATACTTAGATAAACTTTTTCTCCTTTAGCATATGCTTTTATAAACATCATTGCAATAGTATACCCTATTTGCTTTAATCTCCAAGAATAACTTATATTTTTGTTATGTATGTCAAAATTTCTTGATTTTTGAGCTTCTTGTATAGATTCTAATTCCTCGAAGAAAAGAAATATAAATCTCACCATTATACTAATAATCATAGCTATTTCTTTAGGCATTTTTAGCTTTCTGAAAGATTGTATTATTTCATGCAGGGGGCTTGTTGATGATAAAAGAATTATTGTGCTTAAACATACAATTAGTCTCGATATTAATAGTATTGACCAGTTTAATCCAGTATCTGTTATTTGTAATCCAAAAATCCCTTCCCATAATACATTTCCTGGATGTATGAATGGTTGGAATAATATTATAAACCCTCCAAAGGGTAATAAATATAGGAGTCTTTTTAAACATAGTTTGTAAGGTATTTTACTAATGTAAATTAAGATAATTATATAAAGTTCTAATATAATTGGAACTATTAACTGATTAGATATTACTGTAAATAATATTATGAGTAATGCACAAATAAGTTTTATAAATCCATCTAAATTATGTATAGGACTATTTTGGTTTGCTATTGAATCTAAATTAAATAGTTGTTTACTTTGCATTTTATTCAATTATATTTAGTTTTTTTTTTAAAAAAAGTTATGAGTTATAGTAATTAATTAACTTTTAACTCATTTTCTTCATTCTCTTTTTTTTAGAAGAATACCCATACCAAAACCTAAACCTAACGTTATTATTGCGCCTAGGAACAATACACCAATTTCACCTATTTTATCTAAGGGTTCATATGTGTAATCTGGGAAAGGAGATTCTAAAATTGGAGATTCAACATCTTCTCCAACATCTGCATCTTCTGCTGTTTTTTCAAGACCATCTGGATTTCCAGACGCTATGAATGGTGAGAGTACTGCAAAACCTAAACATATAACTATTCCAATTATTATTAATGTTTTATCTTTATCTGTTAATTCCATTATTTTGCACTCTCCATATTATTTGATTTAGATTCATTCCAAGCAAGTAAATCTGGTCTGAATTTTTCAAGTGCATAAATTATAATGCAAGTTAAAATTCCTTCTATAACTCCAATAAAAGCATGATATAATCCCATGGAAATAAGTCCCACATCTAATGGGAAAGTTCCAGCTAAGAATAATTCTATTGCACATACTTCTGCAGCCAATACTGTTGCTAACCATGCAGCTATAAATATTGAGGGATATTTTCCAATCAAATTATTTGTTAGTTTATATGTTCCAAGCCCAACAAATCCTCCAACAATACCCATATTAATAACGTTTGCACCTAAAACTGTTAATCCACCATCTCCAAAAAGTAATGCTTGTATTAATAGCACTGCTGTGAATAGTAGTACACATGCTTCGGTACTTAAAAAAATTAAAGCAATCAATGTTCCTCCAACTAGGTGTCCACTTGTACCAAAGGGTATTGGTATATTCATAGACATTATTGCAAATATTATTGCTGCTAATACTGCCAGTAAAGGGACACGTTTTTCATCAAGGTTCTTTTTGGCCCATTTTACTGAGAAGTATAATGCAATAATTAATATTACATAATATATAGCACATTGCCATAATGGTATAAATCCATCGCCTATATGCATTTGATTTTATCCTCCTTAATCTAGTGACTCCTTTTGAACTAAAAGTATTACTTTTTAATATTAAACTAAGCCTAGTTTATTTGATATATAAATATTATTAGTTATAAATATGAGTTTTGTATTACATTACTATGTTTTTTTAAAGTATAAGTAATACTTTAAAATATATTTGTTTTACAATTTTTTAGTTAAAATAATAATATAAAAATTAAATAAAAAATAAATAATATTGCTTAATTAAATGTTTGCTACGCTGAATTTAACTAGTATTTTATAAAATACAAAACGGTTAATTAGTTTTTAGTGGTATGATTTTTAAAGTGATAGTTAATAATATATTAGATTAATCTATTAAAAATAAATTTATTCTTACAACTAAAGTTATAATAAAATAATTAATTAGCTTAAAAGTAATAATTTCATGAATATCATTAGAAATTAAAAAATTAAATTAAATCTATTTTTCAAAATGTTTAATGCGTTCATTTAACGATTTAATCATATAATCTTTAATATTTTCTAAATCTTCTTTTTTACCTTTGATAACTGGCCCTAATTCGGTGTGTTTCAATTCAACATCAAAATTATCAATAATATAACCCATATTTTTCTCAGTAACTCCTGGAGGCAAACGCATTTCATATAATGTATCCATAAAATCACCTATACATTTTATTTCATATATTCTCGAACTGGTTCAAAAAATTCAATTAAATATTTTGTAACAGCATTTTTAAGATCCATAGGATGTAATTCTCCATTACTATATAACTCTTTAAGTTCAGTTTCATTTAATTTCAAATCACTGCCAAACTTTTCAGGTCGATTAATAATCATAATTTCATTGAATGGATAAATAAAATGTTCTGCAATTTCAATAATGGGATTACCTTCAATTTGACCTGCTGGACAAAAACTTTTTTTAATTTTCTTTTTAATCACATCAGGTTCATCATCAATAGCAATAAAATTGCCTTTACTACTTGACATTTTATCAGAACCATCAGTACCATGCAATAAAGGAGTATGTAAACATATTGGAGCATTTTTACCTAATCTAGGAAGATTTTCACGAGCTAACATATGAATTTTGCGCTGTTCCATACCACCCATTGCTAAATCAGCATCTAAAAAAACCATATCTGCAACTTGCATTAAAGGATAAATAACTTCTGCAACTTTCTGATCTTCACTATCCCTAGCAATAACTGCCATACTTCTACGGGCACGAATTAATGTTGTCATGGTTGCTAATTGATAAACTAAATCAGTATATTCTGGTTGAGTTTGATATTTAGATCCTAAAACAAATTCAGTTTTGTTTTCATCCAAACCTAATGCTTTAAAGCATTTTATATTATATTTTGCAGTTTCGCGTATATCCTCTAATTTCCCTTTACCATTAAGGAATGCATGATAATCTGCAAGTAATATTTTTATATGAAAACCCATTTTTTGCAAAGTAATCATTTTAAGAACTGTAATAGCATGACCTAAATGAATTTTACCAGAAGGTTCATATCCAATATATGCTATACTCTCCTTTTCATCTGTTAAAACTGTTTTTAATTCTTCAGAAGTAATTACTTCTAATGTTCCTTTAGTAATATTATCTATTTTTTCTTGTAAATCCATATTTCTCCCTTCTTTAGGATAAAATATATAATCTTTTATTAATTTTAATAACCTTAACTTCTGATCCAATACTCAAATCATTCATATTATTTGTTAATGGCAAATCTACTGGTTGAAATGTTTCTGGATCCAATATTTGGATTTCAGATGGTGATTTTGAAGTTATAGTTGTAATTAAAACATCCTTCATATTTTTATGAAACTTAATAGTATCTGAGTCTTTCCACAATATTTTAGTTATATTTCCAGTATCTAAATTAGTGGCGAGTATCTTATTATCATCAATAGATTTAACTTGAAGAATATTATTTTGATATTCAATAAAATCATCAACATGGTATTCTGGTAAACGAATAGAAATCCAAGTACGATATAAACCTTTACCTGTTGATTTATCTTGCCCTATAAGTCGAGGAGACTCTTTAATAATTCCTCCAAATTGTTTACGTAAATTAATAACTAATTTGCGGGCTGCTTTTTGAGAACCAATGTAATAATCAACGCCTTCTTTTAGTTCAGATCTTTGTGCAATATAAGCCATTCTACTTTTTTTAAATAATCTTTTTAAAGTTTCATAAATAATGGTGTCTGCTAATACAATTTCTTCATCAATTAAGTCTCGATTATCTGCTCTTAATTGTATAACTACTTCATAATATCCTGAATTATATTTACTACAATTTGGACAAACAGTTTGATTTAACCTTACTTCAGTATAATATTCTTGATTAATAGATTCTCCTAAAACTTCTGCATCTGCAATAATATGGCATTCTGCAATAGACCCTCTCATTTTAACAATATCTAAATCAAGCTCAACATTTTTAACTAACTCATTAATATCTACATTATCTTTTAATGTCTGATAAATTAATTGTTCTTGATTTATACCAATATCTTTCCATTTTCCATTTATATAATGGGAATTACAATGAGCACAAACACTAATTATTAGTTTTTCTAATGGAATATTAATTATTTGAAAATCTTTTAAAAAACAATCTTTGCAGATGTTTCCAACCATCTTTTTATTGGTGCTTCCACATTCTGGACAAAACATGTTACTCAAATAAAATATTAATAAAAAAAGAATAAACTTTTTTAAATAAGTTAAATACTTTTTAATGGAGCTTTAGCACCACATGCTGCACATTTAAGTAAAAATATTCTATCTTCACGTATAATCCGAGTATCTGGTCTGTTACATTCATGGCAGATAACAAATTTTTCAACATATTCATCAATTCTCTCATTTATTACAAAGTGAGTGAATTTACCTTGCATAATTGCTCTTCCACCTTCTATATTTCCTGCAGTACCCAATTCTCTTAATAAATATTTTAACACATGTTGAGGGTCACGATTTAAAGCATCAGAAATTTCTTTAAAGTTTTTAATAAATGTACGATTACCTTGAATATCTGAATATGCTTTAGGAACTGTAAAACGTTTAGTTTCAAAAATTTCAGGCGGTAATTGTTCAATTGCTCTATCTAATAATTCATTATAATCAGTCATTTTTTGATACCTCAAAATTAATAAGAAATAATATTAATAGTATAAAAATTAATTTTATAAACATTATTTATTTTCGTTATTATACTATTTTAAGATAACCCCTACTAGGTTCAAATATAACACCTTTATTCTTAAGAAGACGAATTATTTCTTCAACTTTTTCTTCACTCATACTATAATTATCACCTAGTTCTGAAATCAAAACATTAATTGGGGCACGACCACCATATTCAACTTGTAACTGTTCAATAGTGTCTTGAACTATTCTAAATTTATCACGATCAGATTTAGCTGTACGTCCTTCAACTTTATCAATATCAATAGTGCCTGTTTCAGGATCATAACCCACTTCACGTAAACAAGCATTAGTTAGCCGAATGGCTTGTTTAGCATCATCTGCTTCAACTTTATCTTTCAATTTAGTTTTAGCACTCGCTTCAGATAAACGTATAATCGCTTCTAATTGCCTAGCAGTAATTGGAACTGGTGAATCTTCATCATTTGAACTATTACGCATTGATACATAGAACTCTTCTAAAACATCCATGGCTTCATCAGTTAGTTCAGGACTTAATTTACGTGCATAAGCAATGTATTTACGCAATAATTCGGGTTCAATTGCATAATCCATATTTTTCATAGTATGAGTTTCTAATATATGTCTGGCCAAAGTTCTATCTTTATCTTCATCAGGTTTATCTTCAACAACAAATATTAAATCAAAACGAGATAAAATTGGTGATGGCAAGTCAATTTGTTCATTAATTGATTTATAACTATCAAAACGACCAAATTTTGGGTTAGCTGCAGCAAGAACAGAACATCTTGAATTTAAAGTAGCCATAATTCCTGCTTTAGCGATACTAATTGTTTGTTGTTCTAAAGCTTCATGTATTGCAGAACGATCCTCTTCACGCATTTTATCTAATTCATCAACACAAACATTACCTTTATCACCTAAAACAAGAGCTCCTGCTTCAAGAGACCAACCACCAAATTCATCACGAACTGCAGCAGCAGTTAAACCAACACCACTAGTACCTTTACCACTCGTATAAATACCTCTAGGCGCTAATTTAGAAACATATTTTAACATTTGTGATTTACCAATACCTGGATCTCCAACAATTAAAACATGAATATCTCCACGTAAACGAGTTTTATCTTCTAGTTCTTTAGCAGAACCTCCGAATAATTGTAATGCAATTGCTTCTTTCACATCATTGTAACCATGTATTGATGGCGCAGTAGATTTAATGATTTTACTATAAATATTTGGGTCTTTAGATAATTCTATAATTTCATCAATATCTTCTGCTGATAACTGTAATTCTTCAAATTCCTGTTCAATGGGTTCAGTATAGTTTCCATAAATGTAATTATTAAATCTTTTAGTTTTTTCGTCACGGCTAGTTTGCAGAGTACCTGTTATCCTAACAATATCTCCTGGAGTTAAAGTATCTACTAAATCATCTTCTAATACAACAGAAATTTGGCGTGGTTGATCACCACCTGATAAATTTTCCAGGGGTTCTTGTATTTTAACAGTTTGTGTGTCCATAAATTCGGATTCTTCTTGTAATAATCTAAAAGATCTGCCTCCACATTCAGGACAAAGTGAAGGTTCTGTTATAATATTGCTAGTTTGAGTAACTTCGTGTAATCTCATACAACCTCTACATTCAAATTTAGCACTAACAATTCGTGGTCGAATTTCATCTGTTTTACGCACAATTCCAGGGAATGATAAAAATTTACCAATATATTTACTACGTAAATATCTTAAATCCAGTTCATTAGTAACATTAGACATTCTAATATTTATGTCTGCATTTTTACGTTGAGGATCGATATTTTTAACTGCTTTTTCAGCAGCAGCAATTATTTCGTTTGGTTTTTCAATTAATAAATCTGCTAAATCTGGATCAAACATCTCTAAATCTAAATAATCAATAACAATTGATCTTTGGCTAGGATAATTTTCTAATGCATCAAACACAGGATCTTTATATTGAGTTGAAAAAAATTCTTCGAACTTAGCAAGTGATGTTTTTGTTTTATCAGTATCAGTCATATCATTAATGACTTTAGTATACATATTTATAAAAATATTGTTTAGACTAATGTTTTAAAAGATGCACATATTAAAATAAGAATATTGCTGACTTTAAATAGAAATTTTTATTATTAAGTTTCAGAGTATATACATTATAATATTAATATATTAAAATCTGACGGGGGTTTTTTGACTCATGAAAAGATCAAGATTAAGTTTATTCCGAGCAACATCGATGTCATTATCTGTATTGGGAATAATAATGATAATTGCAACTGTGTTAGTATTTGGATATGTGGGAATAGATACTATTTCATCAACTATTTCATCAGGTGTAGATAATGGTGCAACATATGATGAATTAGCTTTATTGAACTCTGAATATCAATCATTATATGCAGATTGTACTAAGCTAAAATCTGATGTTTATGAAAGAGGGGATGATGATGAGATGAAAGCTCTTGTTAATGTTAAAATGGAACTTGTAACTGCAAAATCTGCAATAACGGATGTCGAAAGTTCTTTATCAAGTGGTAAAAGTTCTGAAGAAACTTATGAAAGATTAAAAATAGCAAAAGAACAATTAAAAATTGCGAAACAAAAGTATGCTGATTTAGAGAGTGGTAAATATGAAAAATCAAATAAAACTTCTAATAAATTAGATGAAACAAAATATACTACGGCATAAAACTTTTAAAGTATAAATTTTATTTTTTAAAAGTATTAAATTTATTATTTTAATAAATTAAGTATATTTACAAATCTAAATCAGTCCATTTTTTATTTTTATAATTTAAACCAACAATAAACATCTCAGCACTACTATTACGTGAAGAATCTGGTTTATATGTTTTAACAACTTTAAATTCACTTTTTATTTTATTTAATAAAAGAGGATATTGTGGGCCTTGAAAACTTTTCATAACTAGATTACCCTTATTTTTCAATAAATTACTAGCAATTTTCATAACATTATTTGCTAAATCCATAGTATTCAATTGATCAATATCTTTAATGCCTGTTAATGAGGGGGCTGCATCAGATATAATAACATCAATTTTATTATTGGTTTTTGATAAAATTTCACTTTGAATTTTTGCAGTAGTAAAATCACCTTGTATTCTTATAAAATTAGTTTCATTAAATGGTTTAATTCGTTGTAAATCCACACCTATGACAATACCTTTTTCACCTACAAGTTTTAAAGCAACTTGAGACCAGCCGCCGGGGGCAGCACCTAAATCAACAATATGGTCGCCATCTTTAATTAATTTAAACTTCTTATTTAATTGTATTAATTTATAAGAAGCTCTAGATCTATAATTTTCTTTTTTAGCAGATTTATAATAATGTTCTTTCTTTTTTTCAACTTGCCATGTTTTACTCATAAAATTAAACAACCTATATAAAAATTATTTTTTAAAATTTAATAATCTACAAATCGGATCACCAATACGCACTAATTCCGCATCAACATTATTCTTTTCAATATGTAATAACATGACTGTTGGATCAGTTAAACGAGGTGTTGTTGGACTCCCAGGATTTAATAACAGAATATTTTCAACTTTTTCAATCAATGGTTGGTGACTATGTCCTGTAATTAATATGTCTACACCTAATTCTAATGCAAGATATTTTAATTGTAATGTATCTCCTTTGGGATAAACTTCCCCATGAGTAATACCTACTTTAAAATTCTCTATATCTAAAACTAAACTTTTAGGAAGTTTTAATCCGTACTTTCTATCCATGTTGCCTTGAATACATTGCACTGGTGCAATTTTTTCCAATTCTTCTTTAACAGTAATTGAAACCATATCTCCAGCATGTAAAATCATATCCACATTTTTAAACACATCAAAAATTAAACTAGGTAATTTTTCAGCTCTTTCAGGAATATGGGTATCTGATATTAAACCAATTAACATAATAATAACTCATTATTTTTTTTAGAAAAATTTTTTAGTATGATTATAAATTAATAACTTAGTATTTAATTTTTATAATTTTATTTTATTAGTTTTCTTTATTTTATAAGTAATCAGTTATTTTTAATAGAATTAGTATAATCTATTTTTTGAATAAATATTAATTTATATGTATTTAGTTGAATGGATTTCATAATTGAGACATATTTGAATACTAATAAGTTATTTTAAATTATTATAATTGAATATAAAGTTATTGATATTCTTTAAAATTGAGAATATTCTTTTTAAATAATTAATCTAAACCATTATAAACTAGTTAAATCATATTATTAAATAAAATTAATTTATTTATTTTAATCAACAGTATTTTATATAAAAATTATATTTAAATTTAATAGAGTGATGTGGAAGATAATATGATTGCAATAATATTAGCTGCAGGAACTGGAACAAGGTTAAGACCACTAACCGAAAATATTCCTAAACCTTTATTAGAAATAGGGGGAATAACACTTTTAGAACGTATGTTAATAAATTGTAAATCTTCTGGAATAACTGAATTTATAGTTGTAGTTGGTCATAAAAAAGAAGCTGTATTAAAAATTATACCTCGGCTTGAAGAAAAACATGATGTCACTATAAATACTGTAGAAAATAAAAATTATGCTACAACTAATACTTCATGTTCAGTATATTTAGCTACAAATGATTTAAATGATTCTATTATTATTATAAATGGTGATAATTTAGTTAATCCATTAATTATTCAGGGAATAGCTTATGCTGATAGAACTTCACTTATAGTTGATAATTATAAAAAATTAACTCAAGAATCATTTAAATTAATTTTAAATAATGAAAAAGAAATTACTGATATTGGTAAAAAAATAAGTATTACTCGTTCAACTGGGGAATTTATTGGAATTTCTAAAGTAATAAAGTCTGATTTACCAAAATTTAATGAATATTTGAAAGAACTAATTGAAGAAGATGTTCAAAATTATTATGATTTAGCATATGAACCATTAAGCAAAGTAACAATTATGGATTTCCTTTTTACTGATGGTTTAAAATGGACGGAAATTGATGATATGGATGATTGGAAATATGCTCAAAGATTAGTAAAAACATTTAAAGATATGAAAAATTAAAATTGACTTTTATTCATTACTTATTTTTTTTAATAATATTGAATAATTAACCATTAAAAATGGAGTATATTAATGATTGATATTGAATTTTTAGTAAAACAAATAGCTTATATGTTGATGGCGATAAGTTATTATGTTTCATTCCCATTCAATATACAAAAAGATAAAATATTACTTATAATGACTCATGATGATACTCCTGAAGGAAATATTAGATTAACACAGGATTATTTTCAAAAACAAAATCAAAATTTAAATTTTAAGATAATTACAAAAGATGATTATTCCTTTAAAAAAGACATATTGCGTAATTTAATTCATATGTTTCTAAAAACACCATATCATATTGCAACATCTCAAATGATATTTTTAGATAATGTGTTTTTACCAATATCTAAAATAAAGTTAAAAAAAGAAACAAAATTAATACAATTATGGCATGGCACAGGCACACTAAAAAAATTTGCATTAGATTCAGAATCTGGATGGATAAAAAAATCATTAAAGAATGTTTCTAAAAAAACCACACATTATATTGTAGCATCTGATTGGATGAAAGATATTTATGAGTCTGCATTTGGGATAGATGGTAATCAAATTTATAATATTGGATGTCCTCGAACAGATTTATTTTTTGATAATGAAAAATTAAAAAAAATGCAAAATTCATTTTATATTGAATATCCTGAATTGAAAAACAAAAAATTAATTTTATATGCTCCAACATTTCGTGATAATGAATTAAATGCAAATATTCATTTAGATATTAATCAATTATTAAAAAAATTACCTGATAATTATATTATTGGATTACGTTTGCATCCACATATTAATTCAAAATTAAATCAAAAATTATTACTTAGCAAAAGAGTATATGATTTTTCAAATTATAGTTATTTAAATACGTTATTAGTAAATACATATACATTAATATCTGATTATTCATCAATAATTTTTGAATATTCTCTTTTAAATAAACCAATGTTTTTTTTTGCTTATGATTTGGATGAGTTTACACATAATTCTCGAGGTTTTTATGAAAATTATGAGTCAATAGTTCCAGGTCCAGTAGTAAAAAATACTGAGGAGTTGATTCCATTAATATTGAACCCTAAATCTGTTGATTTCACATTTTTTAAAAAAAAATATTTAGAAAATTGTGATGGTAATTCTGTAAAAAGATTATATGCTTTGTTGAATGATTAATAATAGTATCTTATATGTTGGTGGTGAGAATTATGTCTGAAATAGGAGAAGATGTAATATTTAAAAAAGAAAATAATAGGATATTTTCAACTTCACAAAATCATGTCCGATTAAGTTCTGGAAAAAGTGGATTATTAATAGTTAAATTGAGATTGCCTCAAGAAGAGTTAATTGATGCTAAAGAATTTTTTGAAAGTTTTAAATTAAGTGAACCGGTTATTGTAGATATTGGTGGTACTGGGGGTATTAATTGTTTATTTAAAGGATTATCTAATATATTGCCAATATCTGTAGAAAATAAAACATATTTTGAATTATCAGTAACTTTAGTTGATAAGATAAAAGAATATGTTGAAAAAGAAGATAATGACAATGATGCCTTTGGACATCAATGTGTTGGTTGTGGTCTTCACTAAATTATTTTTTTTATTTTGGTGGTATTTTATTTTTAATTTGCTTCCAAGTTGTAGCAACATATGTTAAATCATCAACAACATCTATGCCTATAAGTAATGGTGTAAATAATTTTTCAAATTCTTTTAAATTATCACCAACAGGAACTTCATCAAAAGAATCTTTATAATTTAATTTTAGCCATGTTAAATAACTCATTAAATCTTCATCTTTTTTAGCAATAGGAATTAAAGATTCCATAATTTCTATAATGGTTCTTAGATGTGATATTGTATAAACATCTAGCATCATATCATTTAATTCCATTTCTGCATCGTTTTTAAACATAATTATCTAACATTCCATTTTAGCTATTAATTTCTATAATTATTATATTGGTTATTATTTATATCATTTAAAATAGATATATGTTGATTTGCTTATAAAAAATTTATTAAAATATTTGATAAATTAAGCTATATTTATGTAATTATTATTTAATAAAAAGTAGTTTTTAATATGCATTTTTATCATTAAAACTATGGATAAAAGTTAATATGAATATTTTAATATCTAATTCTATTGTCCAATTTTCAACATAGTATAAATCATATTCTATTCTACGTAAAATAGATGTGTCTCCTCTCCATCCATGTACTTGTGCCCAGCCAGTCATGCCTGGTCGAACATGATGTTTAATCATATATTTTGGTATTTCTTCACGAAATTTATCTACAAAGTATGGGCGTTCAGGTCTAGGGCCTATAAGGCTCATATCTCCTTTTATAATATTTATTAATTGAGGTAATTCGTCAATATTTTTATGACGTATAAATGAACCAAATTTTGTTTTACGAGGATCATCTTCAGTAGTCCAACCTAATTTTTCATCATCTTCAGTTTGAACTTTCATACTTCTAAATTTATACATTTGGAATATTTTACGATTCAAACCTACACGTTCTTGTTTAAATAGAATTGGGCCTGGTGAAGTTAATTTAATAATTATTGCAGTGAAAATAAGTATTGGTGAAAATACAATAATGCCTCCAATAGCACATATTAAATCTAAAATTCGTTTTAATATTTTCTTAATAGGATCATCTAAGGGCACATAACGGATATTAATTAGGGGTATATTTCCTATTTGATCCATTGAGGGTTTTGATGGGAAGTATCTGTAGTAATCTGGTACAAATTCTGCTTTTACCCCATGTTTTTCACAAGTGTTAATAATTTTATCCAATAATGTAACATGTCTTGGTGAGATTGCAATAATTATTTGATCAATATGTTCATTTAAAATAATTTGCTCTAAATCATCAATAGTTCCCAATATTTCATGCCCCAATATAAGTTCATTTTTATCAATATTGTCATCTAAGTAACCTATGATATTGTATCCAATATATTCTTGTTTTTCAATCTGCTTTACGATTTTTTCAGCTAAATCTCCGCCACCAACAATTAATATATGTTTAAGATTATAACCTTTGCTTCTTATATTTCTTAAGATAAATCTCAGTGTTCCACGTTCTATTATACTAATTATTGTAGTTAATATTCCAAATAGAAAGAGCATATATCTTGAGAAATTAGCTTTATCTAATAAGAACAATATTGTTGTAATTATAAATATTCCAATAAAATTAGCTTTAATTAATTTATATGCTTCTGAAGATATTTTACTGCGTCTTTGAGGATCGTATAATCCAAAAATACGATATAATATTAAATAAGTAGGTATTATGTACAATAATGGTGCTAAATAATATTCTATTCCAGCAATATGTGTTCCAACACCAATAATGTTGGTTTCAAATCGAATATACATTGCTAAAATCATAGAAAATGCTATTACTAATGCATCTATTAAAACAAATAGGTAGTTTATAAATTTTTGATTTTCCCTTATCATTGTAAACAGTACCTTTATTATACATTATGTTTATTTTAAAATTTTAATATGATTTTAGTTTTATATATAACTGTTTAATATTTTATAGTTAATTTATGCATATAAATTAAGTTTCTTTTAATTTTTAAAAATAGTAAAAAATTAATAAATTGCTTCATCATTCTTCTTAAACATATTTAAAAAAAGTTTTAAAAAACAAAGCATAGCAATACCTAAATATGTTATAAATGTTATTAAAATATTATTCTCTTTTTTATAATGTTTGTTGTAGAATAGATACATTGAATAATAGAAGTGGTATATCAATTTATATTTTTGTTTTTTACTACTCGATCCTTTAAAATGAGTTATTTTAGATGTGCCATAATAAATTATTTTGAATCCCTCTTTTTTTATTCTGTAACACAAATCAATATCTTCTCCATACATGAAAAATATTTCATCTAAAACACCTACTTTCTTAATAACACTATTTTTTATAAGCATGAATGCACCTACAAGACAATCAATACTATAAATTCCATCTTCATCTAAATATTCCAGATTATACTTACCAAAACGTTCACTATTTGGAAATAAACGAGATAAACCAAATAATTTATAAAAAGAAACACGTAATGTTGGAAAACTCCTACGACATGCTTTATCTAAATCACCATTAGGTAAACAAACTCTACAACCTAACGCACCAATTTCATCATCAGATTTAATATAATTAAGGCAATTTTCTAAACAATCATCTAAAACAAGGGTATCTGAATTTAATAATAAAATATATTCGCTATCAATATTTTTTAAAACTAAATTATTGGCATAGGCAAAACCTAAATTAACATCACTATAAATGATATCAATCAAACCAGACTTAACTTCATCAATAAACACTTCTTTTAATTTTTCAATACTCCCATCATTTGAAGCATTATCTACCAAAAAAATATTATAAATAAAATTATAATTATTTTTAATAATGGATTCAATAGTTTGCCGAGTTAATTCATAAGTACGATAATTAACAATGATTATAGATAATTCCATAACTAATACCCTTAATTAATTCAATAAAACAAAAATTTAGCGGTGTTTTTAATCATTAACCATTCAATATATAAATAATTTTTAAGTTCATTAATTTTAAACTTTCTTCTAGAACTTTTAGATTTATTTTTAAAACCATCTCTTAAACCTAATAAATATAATCTACCATAACCTTTTTTTACAAAAAATAATGTTTTAATTAAGAATCCCAAAAATAAAAAAATAAAATTAATTAAAAATAATGGCCATACCATATTTTTATAAATAACTAAAATGTTATTTTTAGCAGCAATACGTGTCTTAAAACTATTGTACTGACTACCACTAGTGCCA
Organism: uncultured Methanobrevibacter sp.; assembly: GCA_902795935.1. Taxonomy (GTDB): domain Archaea; phylum Methanobacteriota; class Methanobacteria; order Methanobacteriales; family Methanobacteriaceae; genus CADBMS01. The sequence goes on along the minus strand of CADBMS010000140.1, from coordinate 2,336 downwards.
CTGCCATAGTGATATGCATAAGCATTAGCACAATAGCGAATATTATATCCACTTAATCTAGCTCTAAATGATAAATCAACATCTTCCATATATGCAAAAAAGTTTTCATCAAATAGGCCTAATTCTAAAAGAATGTTCTTATTATATAATGTTGCACCTGCACAAGCACTAAAAATATCACGAGATTCATTGTATTTTTCAATAGACTTGCCATAACCTACCCTCTTGGTCCAACCCAAAATAGTATATTCATCACCAGCATTATCAATTAGATTTTTATCATACAATTGAAGCATTTTAGCAGAAACACTAAAAATATTTTGTTTAGATTCAATTTCGTGAACTAATTTATCAATAACATATTCGTCATGTAATATAGCATCATTATTAAGTAAAAATACATAATCTCCCTTAGATAGTCTAATACCTTGATTAACTGCTTTTGCAAAACCATAATTTGAATTATTTTTAATTAAAATAATTTCAGGATAATTCTCTGAAATAAAATCAACACTTTCATCACTAGAACCATTATCAACTACAATAATTTCTAAAACAAACTCAGAATTAATTGAACTCAAACATTCATTTAAAAAACGCATACCATTATAATTTGGAATTACAACTGAAACATTCATAAAATAACCATAATAGTCATATTATTCTAATTTAATATCTTCAATATATGCATCAACAACGGTATCTGCATCATCAATCATCATCACATGTCCCTCTTTTAACCAAATAGCCCTATCACATAGTTTGCGTACTTGTTTAGGTGAATGTGAAACGATAATTACTGTTATATCTTCTGATAATAGTTCATTAATTTTATCCTTACTTTTTTTTTTAAATTTAGCATCTCCAACAGCAAGAACTTCATCTAAAATTAAAATATCTGGTTTAACTGCAACAGCTACAGAAAATCCTAATCTAGCACGCATTCCTGATGAATAATTTTTTAAAGGAACATCTAAAAATTTGCCTATCTCAGAGAATTCAACAATTTCATCAAATTTACTTTTAATAATTTCTTTAGAATAACCTAACAAAGCACCATTCAAGAATATATTTTCTCGACCTGTATAATTTGGATCAAAGCCAGCACCTAATTCTAACAATGCAACAATTTTCCCTTTAGTTTTGAAAGTACCTTCTGTAGGTTTCATAACTCCAGTTATAATCTTTAAAAGAGTACTTTTGCCGGCTCCATTTAAACCAACTATTCCAATACGTTCTCCTTTTTTAACTTCGAAAGAAATATTTTTAAGTGCCCAAAATTCTTGATATAATAATTCTCTTTTTAAAAATTTGATAACATATTCTTTTAAGTTATCTACTTTTTCTTGACTAAGGTTAAATAACATTCCAATATTATCAACTTTAATTACAACTTCTTCTTCCAAAATTAATCACCTGATTAGATATAAAGTATGAATTTGTCTTGATATTTTCTGAATAAAAATAATCCAATTAATAATGATGCTAATGACCATAAACTTGCATATGCTACTAATTCTAAATTTAATGCATGTCCGTATAATATAGATTCTCTACATAAATCAATAAAAACAAAAACAGGATTAGAATAAAATACTCCTATAAAACTTTCTGGAATAATTGTTATTGGATAAAATATGGCACTTCCCCACATAATTAATGTTAAAAAAACACCATATAAATGCCCCATATCTCTGAAAAATACATTAATAGTTGTTAAAATCATACTTATTCCTGTAATAAATATTACTAATAATGAAACTGGAACAATTGCAGTGAAAATATACCATGTGAATTGGCATTGTGTAGCAAGCATTACACAAAAAATAACACTACATGAAATAGCAAATACTACAAACTCCGATAAAACTGAACTTAAACAATAAATATATTTTGGAACATATACTTTTTTTATGATAGCTGAGTTTTTTTGGATAGAACCCATACCTCCTTTAGTACCTGCTGAAAAAAATGTATAAACAGTTCTACCAATTAATAAATAAACAGGATAATTCACAATGTCTGCTTTAAACAAAGTGGAAAATATGATTGTTAATATAATCATATTTAATAATGGATTAAGAAAACTCCAAAAAATACCTAGAACAGATCTTCTATATTTAATAGTAATGTCTTTTTTAACAAGTTCAATTAATAGATATCTATATTTTAAAAAATTATCAATATTTTGTTTAATACTAGTCATAAAATTAAATCCTCAATTAATTAGTTCCAATTTGATAATATTCAAAACCTAATTTTTCTAAATTTTCTTTATTATATTGATTTCTCCCATCAAAAATAATTTTTTGTTTCATTTTATTTAACATCAACTC